>JBHCFR010000081.1:0-5613 GCA_041801945.1 Moraxella sp.
AATCGCATCAGTCTTGATGCACGTGGGGGTGCGGTATCCATCCAGTTTACCTTTGAGAAATTGACCGCTCGCTCAGGCGGTAATAACGATGGTGCGACTGGGGCGGTCATCATCCGCATCAAGCGAGGTGCCACCACGCTTCGGACGATAAGAATGGAGGGTCATATGGTCGCCCACACCATCACAACAGGGTTTGGGGAGAATGCAAGAGTAGAGACCCGTTATTATAAACAGCTAAACTATGATTTTGTCACCCTAGCCACCTTGATTGATACGCCGCCCCAAGGTGAGCAGGTTTACACCGTGACCTTAGAGAGCCGTGGCTTAAACTCAGGCAAGTCAAGTGCTGATAGGGCAACACACCCTGTCATCATCAAGGCACGAAGTTTTCAACTACTAGGCGTTAGGAGGTAGCATGCTTGTGGTGTTATACATTTACCAAAAATCCGATGGCACATTTTTATATCAAGACATCGGCAATCCTGATTCTGTCATCAAAGATTTGGGCGATGATAAGGATTTTACACTAACAGCCCCACCGATGGACGGTAAGTCTTATCGGTGGGTTAATGGAGAGTGGAGACATGACTGACATTTTGGGGCTACATGCCCCTTTTTTAATCTCGTGGACAGCGGTTTGGCTGTTCGCTTTTTTGGGTGGTCTTGCCACTGCCTTTATCCGCATTGATGAGATAGACGGACGACTAAGCTACCCCTTTATCGCTAAACCGCTCATTGGTACCGTGGCGGGTGTGGCGATGGCAATGATGATTAATGGGCAGGCTGAACCCCCTGCAATCAGCCTAGCTTGTTGGGCGTTTGTGGGCTCGGTGTGTAGCACGCCAATCATCACAGGGTTTTTGGTGTTTATATCCGACCAAAAACGCCAAAATGAGCTTTATAAATCCGCACAAGATAAATTTGTGCCATGGAGCAAAAAGGAGCGAGACGATGAGTAATATGCTTATTATCAATGCCCTAATTTGTATTGTGGGCTTTGGACTTGGTGCTTATACATTTATCCGACATTTGCAGGCATTTAGCCACGCCAAAACGCCAATCGTTGATGCGTGGCTTGTGGCGGTGGGTACGCTCGCGTGGGCGGTGGGGTTATATGCCAGTTTTGATGACAGCAATATCACACACGCAGAGTTATTCTGCCGCGTGTTGTTTCTGGTTTATTGGACTGGCGATATTTTAAAAGTGCAAAAGCATTGTATCAAGATACGCAGACGTTTATTTAACCGCCCCTAAGGGGCTTTTTTGATGGAGAAAACTATGAGCGAACTAAAATGGGTTGTCGAAGCTCGCAAATATATCGGCACAAAAGAGATTAAGGGCGTTAAGCATAACCCCATCATCTTAGAGTTGTGGAAGTCAGCATTAGATGCCACAGGTCAAGCTGCCCCTGCCGTCTTTAAAAATGATGAAACCGCTTGGTGTGGGGGCTTTGTCGGCGGCGTGCTTGCCAAAGCAGGACTGGGGCATCATATCCCCAAGTCATTTGCGATGGCACGTGCTTGGGTTAAAGCTGGCACAAAGCTAGATAAGCCTGCCTATGGCTGTGTGGTGGTGTTCTGGCGGGGTTCGCCCAAGGCCACCACAGGTCATGTGGGCTTTGTGGTTGGGCGTGATAAATTTGGCAATCTGATGGTGCTAGGCGGCAATCAAGCGGATGCTGTCAATATTAAGCCTTTTGGCAAAGATAGGGTGCTTGCCTATCGCTGGTGTGGCACGCAAAACTTGCCCGCCCCCCATCGCTATAATCTGCCTGTGCTTAGCAGTGATGGCAAGGTCAGTAAAAACGAGGCGTAAAAACCACAGCATCAGCTGTGGGTTTCCGAGGGTTTTACAACACTGATAAGCTGCCAACCTTTCCACTGGCGCGCTGTGCAACCACGGCCTGCCAATCCACCGATACCACTTGACGCACGGCACCACTCAACGCCATTGGGCTTTTTACGCCAAATAACATCATCGGGGTTAAACAGGTGCTCATGCGTGCGTATAAAGTGCATTAAGTTGGTAAATGTGTAAGTCTTATTGTCGGGTGATTTGATGGTCCAAGTCTTTGCTTTGATGTTTGTCTCAAATCGTCCAGCAAGTGGGCTTTGCTTTGCCCTAGCGGTAGCTAATGCTTGATACTCAGGCTTGTTTAGATGGGGTTGTGGTGTGCTGATACCCTTGTCACAACGTGTAATCTTTGCACCTATACCAACCAACCCAAGTTTACTGCGTCGATGCACGACGGTATCTACCGCCTTGCCAACCTGCCTTGCGATGTCATGATTGGATAGTGTCCAATCTACGTTGTCCCACCAGTGTGTACGAGCCATAAAAATCCCTAAAAATACTTGCACTTTGGTTTTTAATGGTGCTATAATACATCTATCCCCTAGGGGTGTCAGCCGTAAGGCTGTGTGTTGAAACCATGGTGCTATTTTGCACAAAACTAATCAGCCGTAAGGCTGCGTGTTTAAACCATAATGCTATTTTAGCTCTACACAAAACCGCCTTAATTGGCGGTTTTGTTTTTACTCATCCTCTTTGTAAGGACTGTATATTAAATGTTTGGCAATGTTTTTGACGGCGGTCATTGCCTTTAATTTGTGGTCAAGTAATGAGTCTAACGCCTCTTGAAAAGCTTGATTGTCGTCATGCTGCCAAGCGTATTCTAGCTTGTCTTTAATCTGCTGCACTTCATGGGCTTTTTTATCTGCCCACTCGTCCACAATCTCTTGCTTGGTTAGCCTATCAAGGCGGTAGGCTAGTCTTTGTGACACGGTTTTGCGTTTCATACTCATTCCTTAAAAATCCCTAGGCATTGCCTAGGGATTGTCATTATAATGCTTGCTCTAGTAGCTCAATCTCTGCCGCAAGTTGGGTATCTAAATCTTGATGACTTGCTTGCTCAAAAATATCCATCAAATCATCATAGCTATGCGTCTGTAAAAATGTTGCTTGCAAATCATTGCTTTTTTGTTGCATGGCAATCACATTTAACCACCAATCCAAATCATCTTGTGCAATTTGCCACTCGTCGTTTAAACGCTCAAACTCACGTCCTAATGCACCTGTATTGCCGATAAAATCAGCGATATAGTCACATCCAGTCTTTGGGTCAATGAGACTTAAAGTAACAACTTGGTTGGTTTCTTTAACTTTTACAACTAACATGATACTCACTCCAATTTAGTAGTGTATTTTTAAACTCAACACCGCAGGGTGTTGTCCCATCAAGTCAAGGTTAAGTGTTTATCTTGTCTTGATGTGTGTATTATAGTACGCTTTGCGTACTATGTCAAGCACTTTTTTTAATTTTTATCAAAAAAAATCTAGTAAATTTTGATAGCCGTTTTGCCTTGCTTGTAGCTCAAACAACAGCAGATTCCACGCAGGCAAATTGGGCTTGCGGTGATTTGTGCTGCCAACAGGGGCAAGCCAACCTTTATAGGTTTGCAGCCCAATCCCCAGGATTTCAGAGATTTGTATTTGTGTCATACCAGATGCATCATGCACAATTCTAATGTTTTCTGGGGTTGGATTGCTCAGATAATCTAGGTAGTTAATCAATTTTTTTCCTTAAAACCCTAGTCTACCTAGGGTTTATGATATTTAATGTGCAGGGTGGTAGATTATAAATAGCCTGCCTTTTTAAGGATCTTAACCACTATCATTACTTGGGTTTTGGGGTTGGCGATGGTGCAAGCCATTGTTAATTGGTAAACAAAACGCTCATCAGTCTCAAATTCTTCGCCGTTTGGGTTGGCGTTATCAATCCAAAATTTAGCTGAGTTGTTATCCATAATAGATACTAAGGCTGACTTGATATTGGTCAGCGATTGATGACCAACGCTGCCTTGTGTCGTTGTGGACAAAGCGATGTCAATGTTTTTTACCAAAATGCTAAGTGCTGGCAGGCTCTCTTTTTTGATTGTATTAGCCCATGCTACTTGCTTTGGCGTGCCTTGCATGCCTTTGCTGTCAGCATAAACCGCTTTTAGGCATAGGGCGAAAGTGGCTTGGTAGTTGTCACCATCTTTAACTGTGACTTTGGCTAGTGCATGGGCTTTTTTGAAAAGGTCTGATTTGGTCATTTTTAACTCCAGTTCAGTAGTTGATTTAAACCTAACCCCGTTTGGGGCTAATAGAGAGCTTTATTGCTCTTGATGTGTGTATTATAGTACGCAAAGCGTACTAAGTCAAGCGTTATTTTTTTAAATTTTACAAAAAAACACTTTTTTTAAAGCTGACTTGGGATGCAAAAGAGACGATGGTGCTCAAAGGGGGCGGGTTTTATTATTTTAAATGTACTGGATTCTTCAAACTAAAACCCAATCAAGTGATTGGGTTTTAGTAGACCGATAGTAGACTTAAAAAGTGTTGTAATGTGGGTTTATATCTTTTTAAATGTGGTTATTTGAATTTGGTAAGAATGGGTAAGTGTATGATTTTACTGTAAAATGTTGTTATATATTGTGATAATTAATAAACCAAATATGAATTATGAGTCCTCTGCTCTAACCAACTGAGCTATGAGCCCTGATTATGACAAGCGATGATTATATAAAAATTTTAAAAATAATGCAAATACTTTTTGATGCTTGTGGTCTTGTGGTGCGAATAAACCTGCAAAGTAACATTATGAATCCATCCATCCCTCGCAAATAACCCTCATTAAGGATTCATTAAGGATTCACTCAATTCTTAACCGACATAAAACCGCTTGATTCATTAAGCACACACAAAATCAAGTCAAACAAATCATTACCAACATGATACGACTTGACAATAATAGGAAAATAAATTCTGGTAAAATTGGTCACTCTGATTTGACTCACTCATTAGGAATATCCATGTCTAAAACCGCTCCTTTTATCATCGCTGCCCTTGCTGCCATGACTTTAACCGCCTGTCAAAGCACGCCCACTGCTCCCATCATCACTCGTGCAGACAGCACTTATGAAACCACTGGTCTTGGCAAAACCAAAATCATCGCTCAAAATAATGCACTGTCCGCCGCCAAACAGCAGTGTGGTCATAAGACACCTGTCGTCATCACCGACAACACCACTTATCATGGCGTTATAGATGAACGCATGGGGCGAGTGGTAGAACAAGGGGCGAAAGTTGTTGGCACCATTTTAGGAACAGGTACGCCTGATCTTAGTCGTGATGACGATTATGAATATTTTATTAAGTTTCAATGTCAATGAGTATCGCCAAACCCTCATACCGCTCTTTCACCCTGTGCATATAGCAAGGCATAGGTAACAAGGCCTAGATAAGGCTTTGTACAGCGTCCAGTGATTGTGCTGCCCATGTTGTTCATCTTCATGAGGCACCCCAGAGCGATTCATGCACCAAAAGTCCCGTCTGACGCATTGTGGGGGTGTTGATTGCCTTTAATAAGGCTTGTTCTGTGGTATATATCGCCGCTTCTTGTTTGGCACGAGTGATGGCGGTATAAATCAGCTCTTTGGACAGAAGACGCTGGCTATCTTCATTAAAAATCACAGCCACTTTATCAAATTCAGACCCCTGAGATTTATGCACCGTCATCGCATAAGCAGTATTGACCATCTCATCTTCCAATAAACTCACTGGCACACC
>JBHCFR010000082.1:0-3708 GCA_041801945.1 Moraxella sp.
CCAAAAAAGCCAGCTGCCATCAAGCCCGCTCCACCCTTTAAAATAGAACGTCTCTTGACAATCATGCTGGCAAATTCTGGGTTGTCAGTAGGATTTGAATCCTCTACCCGCTCCTCATCATGGCTTTGGTAATCATCGGTATTTCTAAGCGACATGGCGTACTCCAAAATGAATTTAGATGAAATAAAGTACGCATAGAATAAGCATTTTGTATGACAATAGCGTGAATGAACCATGATGGTTTCATGACAAGCACTGACCGCCATCTTTGTTGTGATTTGTTGTGGTTGGTTTGACCACAACGAACCCCAAGCCGCGACGGCTGACCAATCGTGATGTTAAACTGATGAGTGAACACTTAACCGTCAGGTGCTTTATGTCAGGCTGCTAAGTGTCCGATTAAGTACTCCAATTAAGCACCCGATGTTATTTATTGGCAGCTTCAAGCTTACGTTCAATAAACCCAATAAAATCATCAGCAATCGTCGTGCCGCATTGATCATCTATCTCACGCACGCAGGTGGGCGATGTCACATTGATTTCAGTGATTTTTGACCCAATCAAGTCCAAGCCCACAAAGTACAAGCCTTTTTCTAGCAAAATCGGGGCGACTTGCTCGGCAACAGCTCTCTCACTGTCCGTCAAAGGCATGGCAACCCCCTGCCCTCCTGCCGCCAAATTACCCCTTGTCTCTCCCTCTTGTGGGATACGCGCCAAACAATAAGGCACAATTTGCCCCCCGACGATGAGTACTCGCTTATCCCCCTCTTTAATCTCTGGCAAGTATTTTTGTGCCATGATTGGCAGTGTCTCCATGTGGGTTAGCATTTCAAGCGTTGAGCCGATGTTTGGGCTGCCCTTTGTCAAACGAAAAATTCCCATGCCTCCCATGCCATCTAGCGGTTTGACAATCACGTCTTCATGGTCTGCGATAAACGCTCTGATGTGTGCCTGCTTGGAGGTCACGATGGTTGGGTTCATGAGCTCACTAAACTCGGTCGCGAACAATTTCTCATTGCACGCACGGACTGAATTTGGGTCATTGACCACAAACACGCCTGCACGTTTGGCATAGTCTAGCAAATGCAGGGCATACAGAAAATTCATGTCAAATGGCGGATCTTTACGCATCAAAATGACATCAAAGTCGGTCGCCTTGACCGTGATTTTCTCTCCCAATTGATAAAAATGATCAGGATTTCTAAACACTTGCACATCCTGCTTATCCACGCACAGCTCGCCTTTGTCTAGCCAAAGATCAGCGATACCACAATACGCCAACTCATGTCCACGCTCACAAATCGCCCACATCATCGCCAAAGAAGTGTCTTTTTTATAATTGATGGTGGCAATGTCATCCATCACGATAAGAAAACTTTGTTTTTTCATGTTTTATACCCCATACTCAGTGCGATAAGCCTGCATCTTCGCCAAATGCTGATTCTCACCTTTGTTTTGCAAAAATCCAATGATGTCGTCAATGTCCACCAAAGCGAACACCGGCACGCCAAAATCCTCTTTAATTTGCTCCACCGCTGAACGTGTGTCCTGCCCACGCTCTTTGCGATCAAGTGCAATGACAATCCCTGCCAAGCTTGCCCCCGCTTGCTGCAACATACCCACCACTTCACGCACTGCCGTGCCTGCGGTCATGACGTCATCAATCACCCAAACTGCCCGACCAGACAGGTCCGCTCCCACAAGATTGCCCCCCTCGCCGTGGGTTTTGGCTTCTTTACGGTTATAGCCCCATGCCACATCTTTGCCATGAACCCGCCACAAAGTCTGTGCGGTCGCAGCAACAAAGGGAATGCCTTTATATGCCGCCCCAAAAATGGCAGTATTCTCATCACTTAGTTCATCAGCGAGTATCTGTGCATAGCCACAAGAGAGCATGTCCAAAGCCCGCCCACCAGATAACAGCCCTGCATTAAAAAAATAGGGGCTCACCCGTCCTGACTTTAAGGTGAATTCACCAAATTTTAAAACGTGATAATCCAAAAGCAGCTGGATAAATTCGTTTTTATCAAACATCATAAACTCCAATCAAAAAAAAACACTATTGTACCCTGTTTTGGCTGATTTTACTCTGCCTGTGCTCATTTTTTACAATAAAAAACACACCAAATCTTTGGTGCGTTTTTGGTGTCAGTGATGATTAGCCTTGGGCAGCAGCTTGGGCAGCAGCAACCTCAGCGGCAAAATCTTCTTGCTTTTTCTCAATGCCTTCACCCACTTCTAAACGCTTAAAGCCAATCACGGTGGCATTTTCGGCTTTTAGAACATCGCCCACTTTTTTGTCATTGTCAATGACATAGGGCTGATTGACTAGGGTAACTTCATTTAGGTATTTTTGGATACCACCTGTGATCATCTTCTCAACGACCGCTTCTGGCTTACCAGATTCTTTGGCTTTGGCGGTAATGATGTCCGTTTCACGAGCTAGGATATCGGCAGGAACATTCTCTTCATTCACCGCCAATGGGTTAAAGGCAGCCACTTGCATGGCAACCGCTTTACCAAGCTCCTCAGAGCCTCCCTCCATAGATACCACGACACCAATACGTAGACCATGGCGATAGGCAGCAAGGTTTGTGCCTTCAATCACTTCGGCACGGCGAATTTGGATGTTTTCACCGATTTTTTGTACCAATGCCACACGAGCCTCTTCCACGCTAAGACCGTCGCCATAAGGCAGCTCGGCAATCTGTGCCACATCTGTGGTGTTATTAGCTAGGGCAAGTTCTGCCACTTGATTGGCAAATGCGGTAAAGTTCTCATCTTTTGCCACAAAGTCAGTTTGGCAGTTCACTTCTAGCAGTAGGGCTTTGCCAGCGGTTTGAGCGATGATGATGGCACCGTCAGCGGCGATGTTGCCTGCTTTTTTGGCGGCTTTGGCTTGACCTGATTTGCGTAAATTATCAATGGCAAGTTCAATATCGCCATTCGCTTCTTCTAGGGCTTTTTTACATTCCATCATGCCAAGACCAGTACGGTCACGTAATTCTTTAACGGTTTTTGCAGATACCTGAGACATAATTATTACCTTTTAAATTTACATTATGGAGCATATCATATAATCATGAATGCTTGATGACAAATTTTATCAAAAAAGGCATGAACGTTTACCATGACATTCACGCCTTTTGCTTCATCAAATGATTGGCTTTTGATGATTATTCAGCTTGTTCAGCGTTTGCTTCTTGTGATTCTTGCTCGCCGCCTTTGCCTTGGGTTTTGGCGTACTCTTTGCCTGCCAAGATGGCATCAGCCATGGCGGTTGCATATAGAGTCACAGCACGAATGGCGTCGTCATTAGCAGCAATCACATAATCCACATTATCAGGATTTGAGTTGGTGTCCACCACGCCAATCACAGGAATGCCCAGATTTTTCGCTTCTTTAATGGCGATGGCTTCGTGATCCACGTCAATCACAAACAAGGCATCAGGCAGACCATTCATCTCTTTGATACCGCCAAGTGCACGCTCCAATTTCTCCATGTCACGAGTACGCTCTAACGCTTCACGCTTGGTTAGCTTGGCAAAAGTGCCATCTTCGGCTTGTTTCTCTAACTCTTTTAGGCGAGTGATGGACTGACGAATGGTTTTCCAGTTGGTCAGTGTACCACCCAACCAGCGATGGTCAATGTATGGCATGCCAGCACGCTGTGCTTGTTCACGAATGGCTTGACCTGCGGCACGCTTC
>JBHCFR010000083.1:0-8844 GCA_041801945.1 Moraxella sp.
GTCAAGCGTCAAGCGTCAAGCGTCAAGCGTCAAGCGTCAAGCGTCAAGCGTCAAGCGTCAAGCGTCAAGCGTGGGCTAACTGCGTCCAAAAAATCTTATAAAATCAATTTCTTAATCCCTTCTCTGCTATCAGTCCGTCTTTATGATGGGCTTTTTTGTTGTCCAAAATTTGGCAAAGGTGGTGTGGTATGACCAACACCAACCGCGTGCAAAATAAACAACAAACCAAATCCAAGAAACAAACTAAGCCCAAAAAGCAGATTGTTGATTTTAGCGTTGCCAATCTCTCTGAAAATGCTCTGCATCAATACTCTTCCGAACTTTTGGAAATCTTATTAAGAGACAGAACAACTTCTTTTTATACCAAAAAGAAAAAGAACATCATTTGGGCAAACGATAACTATGCCGAATATGGCGAAAAATACGGTGCAACCTGTCAAATGACGCCAGATTTGATGACTGGTGACAGGGGCAATTTGATTGTGCCACGAGCTTTAAAATCAAAAGAACAACAAAAAGAACGCACCAAATCCAAAGCCGAGGTATTTACCCCAAGTTGGGTGGTTAAAAAACAAAATGATGAATTGGACGCTAATTATCAACAAGATGATTTGCCCATCTATGTTTCTCGCACATGGCTTGAAATCACTTGCGGAGAAGCACCTTATATCGCCAATCGCTATGAGATGGCAACAGGTGAGATTATTGCCCTAAATGAAAGGGCAGGATTTTTGGACAGAAAATTAAAACGCATTAACCAAGAAGTTCATCATAAAAACAAATGGCAAAAATTGGTCAAAATCGCCTATCAATCCAGCTATGGATTTGAATGGAATGGCGACTCTCTACTGCTCGCAAGAGAAAATCTACTTTTAACGTATCGCGATTATTATTTTGATAAGTGGCAATGTGAACCAGCTATTGATGAATTCATGCAGATTGCCAAAATCATCAGTTATAACATTTTTCAAATGGATGGGCTAAAAGGCATGATTCCATTATCTCAAAAAGCAGACACGACCACTTATCATCAAGCGGATTTATTTGACAAAACACAAGCCAAAACTTCAATGACCCATCATGGTCAAATGGTCAAAGTCAAAGATTGGAAAACCAAACAAATGGTTGATTTTATGGAGTAATATTATGGATAAAACGCAAATTTCTACCACCAAGCCCATCTATCCCCAAATTTATGCCTACACTTTGCCCGATGTCAAAAGTAAAGATGGTTGGGTCAAGATTGGCTATACCGAACGCCAAGATGTCAATGTACGCATTAGGGAGCAGGTAGGTACAGCAGATTTAGATTATGAGTTATTATGGTATGAAATGGCACGGTTTTTAAATCAGCACCCATTTACCGACCATCAACTTCATCATTATTTAAAAAAGCATAAAAAGATAGAAAACAAGCCGAGTACCGAATGGTTTTATTATAATGGAAGTCCAGAACAAGCCAAACAAGATTTTGATGATTTTATTGCCCAAAATTTTAATCAAGCAACTGAACAATTAGAGTATCAATTACGCCAAGAGCAGCAAGAAGCGGTGAATATGACTTTGGATTATTTTAACCATAATCCAGAGGGCGAGTTTTTGTGGAATGCCAAACCCAGATTTGGCAAAACGCTCACCACCTATGATTTGGCTCGTAAACTTAATGCCAAAAAAGTACTGATTGTAACCAATCGCCCAGCCATTGCTCATTCATGGTTTGATGATTTTGAAAAATTCATCGCATGGCAAACGGATTTTGTTTTTGTTTCTACGGCTGACACATTAAAAGACCGTCCTGTTTTGACACGAGAAGAGTTTATTGACCAATCCACCAAGCCAGACGGTAAAAAGTCACTGATTGCCTTTATTTCTTTACAAGATTTAAAAGGGGCAATGGCTTTTGGTGGTCAGCATGACAAATTGCATTGGGTGAAAGAATTAAGTTGGGACTTGTTAGTCATAGATGAAGCCCATGAAGGGGTGGATACGCTAAAAACCGATGTCGCTTTTGAGAACATTGAGTGTAAATTCACCTTGCATTTATCAGGCACGCCTTTTAAGGCATTGGCAAGTGGAGCGTTTGCTCAACACGAGATTTATAATTGGACCTATGCCGATGAGCAAAAATCAAAATTAGCATGGAATGCCGAAGAACATAATCCCTATGAATCCCTACCATGTTTAAATTTATTCAGCTATCAGATGAGCCGAATGATTAGCGATAAGGTGGATCAGGGGGCAGATATTGGTGGTGAAAATCATGATTTTGCTTTTGATTTGAATGAATTTTTTGCCACCGATGATAAAGGCAATTTTGTTCATAAAAAAGAAGTAGAAAAATGGCTAGACACCTTATCTCACAATAAAAAATACCCATTTTCTACCGAAGAATTACGAGATGAATTAAAGCATACTTTTTGGCTCTTTGACCGTGTAGATAGTGCCAAAGCGTTAGCAAAATTATTAAAAAATCACCCTGTTTTTGAGCATTATAAAATCGTTCTGGTGGCAGGTGATGGACGAGCAGATGACAGTGAAGCCGCCATCAAAGACGCTCTATCCGAGGTCAAAAATGCCATCGCAGAACACGATAGAACCATCACGCTTTCAGCAGGGCGGCTGACGACAGGGGTGACAGTGCCACAGTGGACAGCCTCCTAATGCTTTGTAATGTGAAATCACCTGCTTTGTATTGGCAAGCAGCGTTTCGTGCTCAAAATGCGTGGCAATACGAAAAAGATGGGCAGATTTATCAAAAGAAAAACGCCTATGTGTTTGATTTTGCCCCAGAGCGTACATTGATTATTTATGATGAATTTGCCAATAATTTGTCATTAAAGACGTCAAATGGTGGCGGGACAGCGGGCAATCGTGAAGAGAACATCAGGCAGCTGTTAAACTTTTTCCCTGTCATTGCCGAAGATACTGATGGCGAAATGGTGGAGCTTGATGTGGGTCAAGTGCTGACCATTCCAAAAGTGATTAAAGCCCAAGAAGTGGTCAGAAAAGGCTTTTTGAGTAATTTATTATTCCAAAATGTCGGGCGAATTTTTGGTGCACATGGCGATGAAATTAAAGAGATTTTAGAGCAAATCAATCCTGCCCCCGAAGGTAAAAGCACATCCACCAAAACCGATGCACCGATTGACACCCAAAATGTGCAATTAGATGATGACAATAATGCCTTGATTAATCATGAAATGGTTATCAATACTAATAATGTCAGATTCGGTGAAAAAATCTATGGTGAAATCACAAAAAGCACTGATAATATCATTGCCGATGCGTTAGATTCAAATAGTTTAAGTAGTGAAAATTTAGCCACAAAAATCGCCGAAACACTGAAAACTAGCACTGAAAGTACATTTAAAGAAATCGCCAAAGAACACGGTGTCACGGATAAATTTGCCGAAAAAGTGGTCAAAGAGCAAAGCCAAGCCATGGCTTATGAAGTACAAAAACTCCAAAAGCAAAGCGAGATTGAGCAGAATATTACCAAAACTGCTTTTGAAAATCAGTTAAAGACCGCCAAAACAGATGATGAAATTGGGCAAATCACCAAAGAATATCAAGCCAAAACCGCCCAAATCACCCAAAACTTGCAAGCACAAATCAGCGAAATCATCACTGATAAAGTGGCAGAGTTTACCCAAAACAGCACCCAAAGCATTTTGCAAAAAAGCGAGCAGCAAAAACAGCAAACCGTAGAAGATGATATTCGCAGTCGTTTGCGTGGATTTAGCCGTACGATTCCATCGTTTTTGATGGCGTATGGCAACGAGCAGACGACTTTGGCAAATTTTGATACGCACATTACGGACGCTGTTTTTAAGGAAGTGACAGGCATTACGCTAGAACAATTTCGCACTTTAAGAGACAAACATCAATTTTTTGATCCGCAGGTGTTTGATACATCAGTACAAACTTTTTTACAAAAACGGATTGAACTTGCCAATTATTTTGATGAAAGTCAAAGCGAAGATATTTTTGATTTTATTCCACCACAAAGAACCAATCAGATTTTTACACCAAAATGGGTGGTCAAAATGATGTTGGATAAATTTGAGCAAGAAAATCCTGATATTTTTAGTAATCCAGACACCACTTTTGTGGATTTATACATGAAGTCAGGATTGTATTTGACCGAGATTGTAAAACGGTTATATGAGGGCTTAAAAGAGACAATCCCTGATGACAAGGCACGACTTGCTCATATTTTTGCCAAACAAATCTATGGCTTTGCACCGAGTGAGATTATTTATCAGATTGCCAAAAACTTTATCTTGGGATTTGATGATCATCACATGCTTGACCATAGTCACATTGTATTCTTAGATACCACACCTTATGCCAAAGGCGAGCTTGATTTTAATGAAAAATTAAAAGAAATTTTTGGAATAGAGAATATGAGATTTGATGTTGTGGTGGGCAATCCGCCTTATCAAGAAAGCCGTCAAGATACAAGAGATGATGCAATCTATAATTATTTTTATGATTTGGCAGAACAAATTTCGGACAAATATTGTTTAATTTCACCAGCAAGATTTTTATTTAATGCAGGTAGCACGGATAGAAATTGGAATGAAAAAATGCTCAATGATAAACATTTGAAAGTTGTGTTTTATGAGCAAAATTCTAGCCAAATTTTTCCAAATACTGATATTAAAGGCGGAATAGCAATTATTTGCCGTGATAGAAATAAAGATTTTGGAAAAATTGGTACTTTTACGAGCTTTCCAGAATTAAATTCAATCGCTCATAAAGTTGCACAGTTAAGTGAAATTACATTAGATATGATAATGTCAGGTCAAGGTATTTATAGATTTACACCAAAAATGCACCAAGACAACCCGAATGTTAGAAATATTTTATCTAAAAGTCATCCGAATGATGTTGGAACTGGTGTTTTGGAAACTTTACATAATATATTGTTTTTTGAGAAAAAACCAAATGATGGTTTTGAATATGTGGAAGTTTTGGGTCGTTATCAAAATCAACGAGTGCGTCATTTCATCAGAAAGGACTATATTAATGAACCTTTTGCTTTTGATAAGTTTAAAGTCATTTTACCAAAAGCCAATGGTTCTGGGGCAATAGGTGAAGTTCTAAGCACACCCCTAATCGGGTTTACTCAAACTTTTATTTCTATTGGTGTTTTTGAAAATCGCTTAGAAGCCGAAAATTGTTTAAAATATGTAAAAAGCAAGTTTGCACGAACAATGCTAGGCATTTTGAAAATTACACAAGATAATCCAAAGGATAAATGGAAAAAAGTCCCCCTACAAGACTTTACTGCTGACTCTGATGTTGATTGGACGCCATCTATCGCCGACATTGATAAGCAGCTTTATGCCAAATATGGGCTAAGCGATGATGAAATCAGATTTATTGAAGAGAAGGTAAGAGAGATGACATAAGCCATTGATGATAAAGAGATAATAACCTCCCGACCAACGCCACTTACCCAGCCAAAATCTCATGGAATGGGTCGGGGGCATCACAGAGCCCAAATCCATTTTACCAAACCCCATTTTTCCGATATAATAGCCCCAAAACCGACAGCATAGAGAACTTATGGCAGTATTACCGATTTTACACTATCCTGACCTACGCCTGCGTACCGTGGCAAGCGAGGTTGGCGAGATCACCGATGAGACGAAGACCTTGGTGGCGGACATGTTTGAGACCATGTATGACGCCAAAGGCATTGGACTTGCGGCAACGCAGGTGGACAGACATGTGCGAGTGGTGGTCATGGATCTTGCCAAAGAGGGCGAGGAGCCACAGCCCAAGGTGTACATCAACCCCAAGGTCACACCGCTCACTGAGGAGCTCGTCCCTTATCAAGAAGGCTGCTTATCCATCCCTGAGGTGTATGATGAGGTCAAGCGTCCTGCTCGTGTTTTGATTGAGGCATTAGATGCTGATGGCACGCCGTTTCGTGTGGAGGCGGAGGGGCTGTTGGCGGTGTGCATTCAGCATGAGCTTGACCACCTAAACGGCATCGTCTTTGTGGACTATCTATCCCGCTTAAAGCAAGACCGTGCCAGAGACAAAGTGCGTAAGATAGTCGCCAAAAAAGGCGGATGAACACAGGCGGTGTTTGGGCTTACACCCTCATAACACAGACAGCACCCATGAGATAACCCCAAAGCTGAGCATGCCTTTGGGGTGTTTGTCTTTAATGCTGGATGATAAAATCCATGAGTTCACCCTCCCACACTTGCCAGTCGCCATCAAACTCTGCTTTACCAAATATCATTTCTAGCTTGTTCTCACTCTCACCGCCAAAGGGACTGATGGCGATGTCAAAAGGCGTGATGTTTATGCTGATAAAGCCCGTTTCGGTATGAATAACGCCTTTGATGCGATGATAATTCGGCAGATTAAGCAGCCATGTTTGCAGGGCATACTCATCAAAAACCCAGTCTTTGTCAAGCACCCAACCGCCGACGATGAAATCCCCCAAACTATCATGATAGCGATAGGGGGCAGTGATATCGGCATGGCTGTCATGGGATGATTCATGAGGCAGGCGTACCAATGATGGCTTGTTCTTGATGGTGCCATGTAAGGATAGCGGTAGGATGGTTTTGGTGGCGTGGGCGTCATTTAGGTGATGGCGGCTTAATAAATCCTGCCAATGATGACCGATGTCCTCAAATAAAATAATCTTCGCATTAGGGTTAATCTGTGTTACCCAACTTGCCATGTCCTGAGTGCTTGGTAAAACATCGGTTTGATTCATCACCACAACATCGGCGTATTTGACGTGTGTCTGATAGCCGTCATGCTGGCGGTATTTGGCGTCTTGCCACTGCTTGCTGTTTAGGACACAGAGGATTTGGCGTAGGGACAGACTGCCTTGCCAATGGCTCTGACTAAGCTCATGAATCAGTGTGTCGGCATGAGCAAGCCCTGTCGGCTCTATGATAAGGCGAGCAGGACGAGAGGCGAGCAGGCGTGCCAAATTGATTTGCATGGGCATCTGACTGGTGCAACAGATGCAGCCACCGCTGACCTCGCGTACAGCCAAATCATCTTGGGCAAGCCATGTGCCATCTATGCCAATTTTGCCAAATTCATTCATGAGTAAACCCCACGTCTCATCGGCATGATGGCGTGATTTGTGGGCAAGCAGGGCGTTAATCAGCGTGGTTTTGCCTGCCCCCAAAAAGCCTGTGATGAGATGAGTGGGCGTGTGAGCGATGGGCTTCATGGTAACATCATCCAATAAATCTTAAAAACGCATTCATGAAAAATGGGACAGCAGTTGCCCCATTCATATGGTCATGTTATCACCGACTGTCGGTTAGCTTTCTGCCCCATCAGGCACAAAGACATAGCCCACGCCCCATACTGTCTGAATGTAGCGAGCTTGGGAGGGGTTGTCCTCGATGAGTCGTCTTAGGCGAGACACCTGCACGTCAATGGAACGCTCCATGGCTCCCCATTCACGCCCTCGTGCTAGATTCATGAGCTTGTCTCTGGTGAGTGGCTCACGCGGATGCTGAACGAGTGCCTTTAACACGCTAAATTCGCCTGTGGTCAAGGTGACGACATTGCCATCTTTTTTTAGCGTGCGTGTGGATAAATCCAAAGTCCATGAACCAAACTCCACCACCTCCACCTGCTGTGACGGGGCACCAGGCAGCTCTCTATTATGACGACGAAGCACCGCTTTAATGCGAGCGAGCAGCTCTTTGGGGTTAAAGGGTTTGGGTAAGTAGTCGTCTGCCCCCGCTTCTAGCCCTGCGATACGGTCGGTGTCCGAGCCTTTGGCGGTCAGCATGATGATGGGAATGTCGGCGTTACTCTCACGTAAGCGTTTACAAATGGCAATCCCATCTTCATCGGGCAGCATGAGGTCAAGTACAATAAGCGAGAACATCTCACGCTGCATGAGTTTGTCCATTTGCTTGCCATCATGGCACGCACGCACGGTAAAACCATCGTCTTCCAAAAATCGCTGTAATAAGGCACGCAGTCTGGCATCATCATCGACGACTAAGATGCGATGGTTGGCATTTGGGTTGGTGTTATCTTCGGTCATGTGTTACCCCTGATGAGTCATTTTAGATGTCTTAGTTTACAACATTACACAATAAAATGTAACTCTATTTTGACTGATTTTTCTGTTTTGGTTGATTTTAAAGAAATTTGCCAAATTATCATAGCACAACCACCCAAAAACTTGGTAATGTTTTGGTAAATTCGTCAGGAATTTTTGGCAGAATACCTCGTGTCTGCCCCTGATGATTGGGAGGGTCGTGGTCTTTTGTAAGTAAATGCTTACAAAATTTGACGATTTTTGCGTATTTTCTTATGCCTGTCAATCTGTGATAATACACCCATCAGCAAGGAAGTCGGCAAATGGATAAGCCATCATGGATGAACGCTGATGATGGATAATGGACACACACGGA
Organism: Moraxella sp.; assembly: GCA_041801945.1. GTDB lineage: Bacteria > Pseudomonadota > Gammaproteobacteria > Pseudomonadales > Moraxellaceae > Moraxella. The sequence goes on from JBHCFR010000083.1 coordinate 8,427, forward strand.
CTGCAAACCCATACGGTAAGCCCTAACTTCGGTTAGGGTTTTATCGTTTTTGGTCATGATTCATCGCTTTATTTAGATGCCAAATTTAGGTAATAAGCGATGATGACACATCATCACAGATACCAAGTATTTCCCCAAAAGCACCTAAACTGCCCCTAAACTGCTCTATCTGATGGCGATGCAGCTCCACCGTCATGAGAACGTGATGCTCGTAGTTGACCGAGATGAGATGACCGTCTGCCTGCTCTATAAGATAGCGGATTTGGGCTTCATGGGCGAAATCCGTTGTCAGTGTCAGCACACTTTTGGGGATAAATGGCGTTAACTCCATCATGTCCACCACCATCTGCGTGGCGGTGCTATACGCCCGTGTCAGCCCCCCTGCTCCCAGTTTAATACCGCCAAAATATCGCACCAC
>JBHCFR010000084.1:0-3166 GCA_041801945.1 Moraxella sp.
GTTTCGGGGTTTTGGATGGAAAAACCAAGTCAAATCGTCGGGATAAGGAGCGATGTCGTTGAGATGGTTGTCCAACGTCTACCACCAAAAATTGGCACCATAAAAGAATAAAAAATCCTCATGGTCGCCCCAGACAAGGCTGGCAAGGCAAGCAACCAAGAAAGTTGAGCTTTATCAAACTCAAAACCCACTTCTGGCATACGCACCACCATGACCGACCAAATTACCCACACCGAAAAAGCAAGTAATAAAGCAGGAATTGAAATCCAAAGATTGCGATTGGCAACCTGCTTACCACCATTCTCCCAAAATTGTTCATCTTCTGGCCGCCAATCATCAATACGGCGACCGCCTTTGAGTTCATCTTTCATTGATCTCTCCAAATTTACACAAAATTCATGTCAATTTTGCTTTTTCATTCTATTATTTGATGGTTTTTGGCTGATGATCTTGTTCCATCTTGGGTTTCACTTCGGATAAGTAAATCCAAATCAAACTGACCCACACAACACCGAACATGATCATGAATGCCGATGAGCGAATGCCAGTAATATCTACTGCGGCACCGAACATGATCGGCAAAATAAAACCACCCAAACCTCCTGCCAGACCTACCACACCAGACACGGCACCCATATTATTTTTATATTCGTCAGATAAATATTTGAACACCGATGCCTTGCCAATGGCAAAAACAATACCCAGTAGGAAAATTAAAACAGTAAAGACCGTGGCATTTAGTCCGATATAAAAACTTCTCTCGCCATTGATGGTTTGGATGGTTAAAAAAGTCTGTGGATACGATAGTACAAATAACAACAAGAATGACGCCCACAACACCCACCAAGTAACCGTATGTGCTGAATATTTATCCGACAGCCACCCGCCCAAAGCTCGTAAAACACCGCCTGGCAAACTAAAACACGCCGCCAAAAATGCTGCGGTTTGTAGGCTAAATCCATATTCACCGACATAATATTTGGTCATCCACAGTGCTAATGCGACGTATCCCCCAAAAACAATAGAGTAATACTGACTATAACGCCACACATTTTTATCTTTGAGTACAGAGAGCTGATCTGAAAAGCTGACATTATCTGCGGTGCGATGCGCTTTATTATCAAAACTAAAAAACCAAAAGCCAATCGCAGTTATCAGCATGATACCAGCATACACTTTTGGTAAAAAACGCCAACCTTCTGCCGCACTGACTGCTGTTGATGCTCCCATGGCAATGATGGCAGGACCAATGATTTTGGTTAGTGCTGAACCTGCATTACCCGCACCAAATACACCCATGGCAAAACCTTGCTTGTTTGCATCAAACCATTTGGCAACATAAGCGATACCCACCGAAAATGAACCCCCTGCCAAACCCACAAATAGACCTAGCAATAAAAATTGCCAATATTGATTAGCATAACTCATCAAAAAGATTGGCAATACGGTTGCTAACATCAAAACAAAAAATACAATCCGACCGCCGTATTTATCTGTCATCATCCCAAGTGGTAGACGGACAAGCGATCCTGTCAAGACAGGCGTGGCGGCAAGCAAGCCAAATTGTGTTTCATTGAGATTTAGTGCCTGCTGAATGGGAATTCCTAAGACAGCAAACATCATCCAAACCATAAAACACACGGTAAATGCGATGGTTGATGAGACAAGTACCAAAGTAGATTTTGTAGTCATGGCAGGCTCTTTGTTCAAATATTCTAAAATAACATCAAAATTATTCAATTTAATAATGGCGGGCACTATTAAATCTTGGATGGTTAATTTTTATAAACTATAATAAAGTGATTTTTCTCTGATTTGATTGATTTAAATCAAGTAAAAACTTGTGTGTTTGTGGCTAAAATATATAAAAATACTACCAAAGCGGTAGTTAGTTTTCGCTAGGATTATCGTAGAATTATTAATATTTTCAATGATTTGTTTTATTCAAGCTGACTTTAATCAAGATTTTTGTACATAAACGATGCCAGATGGTTTTTTTGGGGGTATATATGAGAAATTATCGATTGGATGCCATCTTGCCTCGATCTTTATCTGTACGAGTTTGGGTGGCTGTTGGTGTAATTGTGTTTTTTGTGGTGACAACGACTTGCACGTCAGGGATTCTTGCTTGGGTTTCTAAGTCTGATGCCCAAGCACTAAATTCAGTTGGTTCCATTCGTATGGCAACCTATCGCATCAACTACCTGATGGCGACCAACACCGCCCTACCCATCGATGAATACTTAACACTTGATCCTAATATTCCAGTCAACCAACAACTTGCTGATGACATGCAAGCACGCCTTGAAGTTTTAAATGTCTATCAAGATATGCCTGGCAATAAAGATACCAATATTGATAACTTAGCTCAAATGTTGCAGCAGCAATGGCATGAGGTACTCCGACCTGCTTTGATGACCAATGATACTTTGGTAATCGTTCAAGCATCTGGTGTTTACATCACTCTGGTCAATGAGTTAAACAAAAGCATCCAAGTGCGTAGTGAGCAACGTCAACATTGGCAGCAAGTGTTACAAATATCAGCCTTGGTGGCGATACTATTGACACTACTTATGGTGGTGCATGAGCTTAAACATAATATACTAAAACCCATCCATAGGCTCATTCATAGCACACGACAATTTCGTCGTGGTCAATATGTGTCAGTACCATTGGCAGGCTATCACGAGTTTGAGACTTTGGGTAGATCGTTTAATGACATGGCTTATACCATCAGTGCACATCAAGCCACGCTAAATCAAGAAGTCATGAATAAAACTCAGCATCTTACTCAGGCCAATCAGTTATTGACATTGCTTTATCAATTTTCAAATCAACTCAATCAAGAGCCGATAACACTATCTAAGCTGCATCACCTTCTTGAAAACTTCTCCAAAATCAACCCAAATTTTGGCTTCACACTTTGCTTGCATGATCACCCAAAGCAGAGTCCTATGGATGAATCCATACAAAATTTCCCTGACAAAAATAGCGTCAAGACGGCATCATTTAAAGACAGTGTCAGCATTCACAGCCATCAAATCGATGAAGACATCAAGCCCCATAAAGCAACGACACCCACAGGTAAAATCTGCACAAAAAACAATTGTGACCAATGCGAGCTGAAAGCACGCCGATCAACATACATCCACCCAATCATCGCACA
>JBHCFR010000085.1:0-14695 GCA_041801945.1 Moraxella sp.
AAACGCATTCGGGCGGATAAGAGTGTGCGTGCCGTCATCATCACAGGTGAGGGGGATTTTTGTAGTGGGCTTGATTTGGCGGTGTTTGGTTCGCCCATGAACATGGCGATGGCAACCTTTGAACTTCTCAAACCCACGCCCAGCCTATTTCAGCAAGTGTGTCTGATTTGGCAAAGTCTGCCTGTGCCTGTCATTGCCGTGGTGGATGGCGTGTGTCTTGGTGCAGGGTTGCAGCTTGCCATGGGCTCAGACATCCGCATCAGCAGCAGACGTGCCACATGGTCCATCCTAGAAGCCAAATGGGGACTGGTCGCTGACATGGGGCTGTCTCATCTTGCCAAAGACATCCCACGTGATAGGCTAAAAGAGCTTACCATGTCGGCACGTCTGATCGATGCTGCCACCGCTTATGATTATGGGCTCATCACGCATTTGGATGATGAACCCATAGAGCGTGCCAAAAGCCTCGCTGATGAGTTCGCCACACGCTCGCCTGATGCGGTGCTGGCCGCCAAACGCCTGATCAACCAAATGCACCAACGCAACTCTCTCACGCTGTATCTAGAAAAGATTTGGCAGCTTAAACTCTTTGCCAGTCATAACCGCAAACTTGCCATCAAAAAGGCAAAAGAGGACGCCGTCAAATTCGTCAAACGCCAGTATCGCTAGCCTTAGGCAAAGACCGCCATGCCCCACAACACCGCCACCATGATGAGGGTCAATGCCTGAGCAGAAGAGCCGACGTCTTTGGCAATCTTAGCCAAAGGATGTATCTCCATGGAGGTGTGATCCACAGCAGCCTCTAAGGCGGTATTAAAAAACTCCAAAATAACCGACAAAAATGACGCCAACACGAGTACCATTTTGACCGCCAAGGTAAAATCACACCACAGGGCAAGCAGAATAAGAGGGATGTGCAGCCAGAGCAGTTGAAATACCGCAGGCTCTCTTAGGGCGACCCGAAAGCCATCTTTGGAGTAGGACAGTGTATTGATGAGGCGTTTTAGCCCAATGGTTTTATTAAATTCAGACATGGACTTTCCAGCGAATGCAGAACATATTGGTGGCTTATTATAGCATTGATTTGTTGCCGCTGAGATAATTTGCAGTGGTTTGAAGTGGTTTGAAGTGATTTGCAGTGATTGCAGGTAATATTGACATGCCTGATTATCTGTTTTTCAATGGTGTTATAATTTGTTATAATAGCCCTTTATTTTTGGAAATCAGCATGAAAAAATACCTCCTATCATGGGTGATGGCAATGTCCGCTTTATCCGCTCATGCCAATCAGCCTAACCTAGACGAGTGCCAAAAACTCTTTGCAGATTTTATTCACGCTTATGCACACGACATGACCTGTTCTCGTCACAGACTAGACACCACCAGTCAAGACCCAAAACACATCCTAAGACCCTCCGCTGAGCGTCTTTATAGAAAAGTTGAAGTCTGCCAGCCTCTTTTAACAGAGTCGTATAAAAAGCATCCCGCACAGCTTGACTTATTTAGCAAATCCTTAGATGGCAGACTATCTGTTTATGAGAATGCCACCGACAGTCAAGCTGTATGCCAAACCAAACTACCAGAAGTCCAGTCTGTTTTATCAACTTACTGAGTTTGTCTTCATGATAAGCACTGTGATTATGCTACTCCATATATCATTCCACATACCATTTAAGTGATTGATTTTAAAGACTAAATACAAATAGCACAAACCATATCAATCACACCATAATTTTCATTAAACTCCCATTTTTCAACCCTACAAACGACCATGACCGACCTAGCAACCAACTCACCCAAACAATTATCACAAATCCAAAAACGCCGCACCTTTGCCATCATCAGCCACCCTGACGCAGGTAAAACCACCATGACCGAAAAACTGCTCCTATGGGGGCAGGTCATTCAAAAAGCCGGCGAAGTCAAATCACGTAAAACCGACAAGCACGCTACAAGCGACTGGATGAGCATGGAGCAAGAGCGTGGGATTTCTATTACCACGTCCGTCATGCAGTTTCCTTATAACGACCATATGGTGAACCTGTTGGACACCCCTGGGCACGCGGACTTCTCAGAAGACACCTATCGCACGCTCACCGCGGTGGATAGTGCCTTGATGGTGATTGATGGGGCAAAGGGTGTGGAAGAGCGGACGATTAAGCTCATGGACGTGTGCCGTATGCGTGATACGCCGATTATCAGCTTTGTCAATAAACTTGACCGTGAGATTCGCGACCCCTTATCGCTGCTTGATGAGATTGAAAGCGTGCTAAAAATCAAATGCGTACCGATGACCTTCCCCATTGGCATGGGGCAGGATTTTGTCGGCGTGTATCATCTGCGTGAGGATAAGACGTACTTTTATAAAAAAGGCTTTGGCAGTGAGATTACTGATATTGAAGTGCGTGATGGCTACGATTATGATGACATCAAAGAGCGTCTTGGCGAGCTTATGTGGAATGAGTTTACCGAGGGCTTAGAGCTTGCCCAAATGGCACATGAAGACTGGGACAAGGAGGAGTTTCTCGCAGGTCGGCAGACGCCTGTGTTGTTCGGCACGGCACTGGGTAACTTTGGGGTGAACATGATTTTGGATTTATTGACCCAGTACGCCCCATCGCCCAAAGACCATGAGGCAGTGGAGCGTGTGGTAAAAGCCGATGAGCCAGAATTTACGGGTTTTGTGTTTAAAATCCAAGCCAACATGGACCCTAAGCACCGTGACCGTGTCGCCTTTATGCGGATTTGCTCAGGTCGCTATGAGCGTGGCATGAAGATGAATCATGTCCGCCTTGGCAAAGAAGTGCGAGTCTCAGACGCACTCATGTTTTTGGCAGGCGCCCGTGAGACGCTGGACGAAGCGTTCGCAGGCGACATCATCGGCTTGCACAACCACGGCGCGATACAGATTGGCGATAGTTTCACCAGTGGCGAGAATCTCAATTTTACAGGGATTCCACACTTTGCCCCCGAGCTGTTTCGCCGTGTGGTGCTAAAAGACCCGATGAAATCCAAGCAATTACAAAAGGGCTTGCAACAGCTGTCTGAGGAAGGGGCAACCCAAGTGTTTATGCCGCAAATCAATAATGATTTGATTCTAGGCGCGGTGGGCGTGCTACAGTTTGAAGTGGTGGCACATCGCCTAGCCGAAGAATATAAGGTGCAATGTAGCTTTGAGCCTGTGTCTATCGCCACCGTCAGATGGGTGCATTGTGATGATAAAGCAGCGTTTGAGAAATTTAAGAAAAAAGCCCACGACCAGCTGTCGGTAGATGGCGGCGGTTATCTCACCTACCTTGCCCCAAGCCGTGTGAATTTGCAACTCATGCAAGAGCGGTATCCTGAGGTGGAGTTTAGAAGTACGAGGGAGCATTGATTGGGAGTCTGCCAACGCCCCAAATGGATTGTTTGGGGTGTTTTTAATTGAAGCAGATGTATAGGCACAAATATGCTATAATGACATCAACCCACCATCAAGGGAGATGATTATGATTGAAGTAACCGCTGTTCAATTTATCCAAAATCCTGAACATATCCAAGCCCTTGCCGAAAAAGAACCAGTCATCGTAGATAATGGCAAGCAAAAACAAGTGCTGATGAATTATGATGACTATCAATCACTTAAAAAGGTAGATACAGATAAGTCACTGAGTGCGTATGATGCATTTATTGAAATGATGTCGGGTTATACCGATGAAGAACTACAAGCGCTTGCAAAAGATGATATTGAATTGGATATGTCGTTTTCGGAGAAAAATTGATGTTTTTATTGGACACCAATGTTATTTCTGAAATCCGAAAAATCAAAAATGGTAAGGCTAATCAAGGTGTTGTAGATTGGTTTATGACTACGCCTTTGAACTCGTTATTTTTAAATGATATTGTACTATTAGAAGTCAAGCAAGGGGCGTTATTGGCAAAACACAATGGAGATTTGACCAAAGCTAGAATTCTTAATGATTGGGTTGATGTGCAGTTGCCTAAGCAGTTTGGCGACCACATACTACCCATCACCAGACAAATTTGTCTCACTGCGTCCGCTTTGCATATCCCCAACCAACGAGACCGTCATGACGCACTCATTGCCGCTACCGCCCTTGTGCATGATTTAACCTTGGTCACACGCAATTTAAAGGATTTTGTGGGGATTGATGGACTGCGGATTGATAATCCGTTTGTTGGTGCTTAATCCACAATGGTAAATGAATGTGTGCCAAATTCTTTATTGCCTACACCAATTTTTAGAAAATATGTTCCCTTAGGTGTTTCAGTGGGGTGAAATATCCAGCAGGTATTTATTTCATTATTTTTTACTATAATTTGTTTATCAAAACCAATAGCATTTGACTGGATATACTGGCTTGCAGTAATTTTTTGTGATGTTTCATTTGGTGATGCTCCTGTAAAATTACCATTATATGGCATGGTAAATAATTCACTGGCATATGTTACCGTGCCATTTTCAAAGGGAATATTATATACACCCCAACATATATTATCTCCTTTTTTCAAGGATAAGTTTAAATTACGTTTTGGTTTCTTTTTGCCTACTTCCCATATTTCAAAATAGAATTTTGGCGTATTCATCTGTTCATAATAATACGCATCACGAGCATTTTGTTGCTGTGCATAATCTGCCCCACGCTGATAAGCACCGAATAAATCGGGGATATAGGCGTAAGCGGTTAGATTGGATAGCAGTAGGGAAGATAAAATGAGTTTTGATAAATTTTTCATAAAGTTTCCTAAAATTGAAAACCGTGTTTTGTACCTATTTCGTAAGCATCGCAACCCATATAAAATAGAGCTTCACCCATTGTGTTAGGCACAACATTAGTCCAACTAGCTGATGAATATTTATTAATATTGTATTTTTCATAAGAAACAGCGTTGCGATTGTCGTTATAGTATCCAATAAATTCTTCATCTGCGATTTTTCTATTTTTGCAGTCAAAATAACTAAGTATAGTTAGTGTGTTATAAATTTGTCCATTAGATGCAACTCTATTATTTGGGTGTATTACTTTTACCCAAGCAGTAATATAGAAATCTTGACTATGACCAAATTGATGTTTTTGAATACTATCCAAATCAATAAATAGTTTTTGCGGATTTTCAGGATTGCTTGGATTTTCAAACCAATTAACCGCCATCGCCATTTGGCTACTTGCCAATAACAAACTTGCTAAAATTAACTTTTTCATAAAAGTTCCTAAGTAAAAGTAGATGTTTAAAGTTAATAATACTCAAAATTAATTGTTTGCTAGTTTCTAGAACAAGCCATTATCGCTTGCATCATCGCTGCAGCAGAACGCTGTTGAATATCATTCATGGTACTGGTTGCAACATAATCAGCAGGCAATAACATCGTTTTTAAATCACTGATTGGCAACTGTTGTACTATATTATCCATGACGCAATTGCATACCCCACTTGCATTAGGGATATTTTGGGATTGAAACTCACTCATACACCCGCCAATATTTTGCTCTTTAAAGATTTGTTGTATTTCACCATTACTCCTTTGGTTATAGTAAGCAATCATTTCATCTTTTGTTGGGGTTTTTGGGTTTGATTGTTCAATGATATTTGTCTTTGAATTTAATTCTTGACTAGAATTATTATCACACCCAAGTAAAAATAAAGTCGCTAAGCAACTAACCAATAAAAATCTCATCATTATCTTCCTAAAATAAATACATTAGTCCACGAATGGTTCCAACTGGCACAAATAAAATAAAGTCAGCGATTGCCCACATAATTTTACCGTTTTGCACATCTTTTATGATGGCATAAATTGGCATAATAACACCTAAAAAATTTTAACAGCCATTATAATGAATACATAAGCACCAACAGCTGCTTCTTCTTTTTTATTTAAATCAGACATTGAAATCTCCAATTAAAAACTTTATAATTAAAAACAAACCCCATACCCATTATCCGACAGTTGTCACTGCCTACCTGTTTGGTCTATACCTGCACTGTTTAGTAGCATACCACCTGCCACATGAAAATTTAGCTTAATCACACTTGCCTGCCCTCTAATCACCGCGTAATGACTAAACATATCATAATCGCCAAAATATGGATTGCCTGTGGCTTGATTGAGTTCTTGCCCTGTATGAATTTGTGTCTGCACTTCATAGGCTTGCGACCATGCGTAGTTCGTCATATATTTGGCACAGACGTTTTTGACTTCATAGGCACTGACTTGGGTTGTCGTTAAAATCATCAAACCAAATAAATACAGCCGTTTCATAAGTCATTGCCAAAAGTTGTGTAATGTTGTATTATGTTACAGTATTGTTTGTATTTATCAACCAACAAATCTTTGTTTTTTAACCGCTTTTTAGAGCTTTTACCCACCAAAAAGGATTTTTTTATGTCCATCGCCGATAATCTTCAAAAACTTAGAAAAACCCAACATCTAAGCCAAGAACAGATGGCAGAGATGATGGGCATGTCAAAAAACGGCTATGGCAAATTAGAACGTGGTGAGAGCAGAATTACCGTGGAGCATTTACAGCAAATTGCCCAAGTATTTAATATAGATGTGGCAGATTTATTAAAAGAAGACAGAGATTTTACATTATTGTTGGGGGACAATCATGGCAATTACGCCAATCATTATTACAATAATCACCATGAATTAGAAAAACTCCAACTCATCATCGCACACAAGGACGAACTGCTTGCCCAAAAAGACAAAGAGATTGAACTGTTAAGACAGCTTTTGGGCGAGTGATGAATGAGACTACTTGATTTTGCCAATCTTTGTGCTTAGTACTTGCGTACTGAGCTTTTTTGTGGTTAAAATACCCAACATTGATAGATTTTTATCCGCCAACGGCAAGGATGATTCATGAGCATCACGCCAGCCCAATTGCAGGCTATTTTCACCCATCAAAAGCAGGCTCATCGCCAACACCCTGTGCCGAGCGTCAAAGAACGTAAGGCCAATCTTGACAAGCTCAAATCCGCCCTACTGACCCATCAAGATGCCCTCATCGCTGCCATTCATGCAGACTATGGCAATCGCTCATTGACCGAAAGTAAGATTGGTGAGTTATTGACTTGCCTTGAACAGATTAAGTATTATCGTAAGCACCTGCCGCAGTGGGCAAGACCCGCCAAACGTCACATCAGCCTGCTGCATCAGCCTGCCTCAGGGTCGGTCATGTATCAGCCTTATGGCGTGGTTGGGATTATTAGCCCTTGGAATTATCCACTCTTGCTGTCGGTGGGTCCTCTCATCTGTGCGTTGGCAGCGGGCAATGTGGTCATGATCAAGCCATCACAGGCGTCGCCTCGTTTTGGGCAGGTGCTAGCTGATGCCTTGGCAAGCGTATTTGAGCCCTCGAAGGTGGCGGTTGTGGTAGGTGATGACATCGCCGAGGAGTTTGGTGGTTTGCCATTTGACAAACTCATCTTTACAGGCTCAGCAGCCACAGGTCGCCAAATCATGCGGCAGGCGGCAGCGAATTTGACCCCTGTCCTGCTTGAACTTGGCGGTAAATCCCCTGTCATCGTCCATGAGTCCATGCCGATGACGGATGTCGCCGAGCGAGTGGCGTTTGGTAAACTGTGGAATGCAGGGCAGACATGCGTCGCCCCTGACCATCTGTATCTGCCACATGGTCGGCGTGATGAGTTCGTTCATGCCTACCAAAAGCAGGTGACGATGATGTATCCCACCTTGGCGGGCAATGCTGATTACACCAGCATCATTCACGACAGGCAGTTTGCCAAACTCCAACATTACCTAGACGATGCCAAAGACAAAGGGGCGACACTCCACACCATCAATCCTGCTCATGAGTCCCATGAGACACTAAGTGCCGCACGAAAAATCCCTCCCACCCTAGTCTCTGATGTCAATGATGCGATGATTCTCATGCAGGAGGAGATTTTTGGTCCGATTCTGCCTGTGATAGAATATGACAGCATGGATGACGTGATTGATACCATCAATGCAGGCGATTACCCCTTGGCGTTGTATTATTTTGACTATGACAACAAACGTGCCGATGCCATCGCCCAAAGGACGCATTCGGGGCATTTTGGACAAAACTGTGTCATCACACATGTGGCTCAGGATGATCTGCCCTTTGGTGGTGTGGGAGCATCAGGCATGGGCAAATACCATGGGCCTGAGGGTTTTTATGCGTTCAGCCATGCTCGCTCGGTGATGAGGATGTCTGGTATTTTTAGTCCAAGAATGATTTTACCGCCCTTTCATGACAAGCCCATTCTAACATGGATTGAGAGGTTCTTTTTAAAATAACTTGTCATGCTCCCACTCTCACACAGCTAAGGTCTCCTGCCCCCATGAACCCAACATCGCCGATCCGCCATACCGACAAAGACTCACCTCCCACCACTTGGGATGCATCTCTTACTCCTGCCAAAGCCAAAACAAATCACGCTCACGGACAGTATGTAGCGACCATGTTTCATCTACTCTCTCGTGGTTTGGTTGCATCAAGCATGGTGGATACCAAAATTCAAGAACACATCCGCCAGCTGCCTGATCATCTTGTGATTGCCATGACGGTTTTTGGCACTCCCATCGGCTTTGTACTCAAAGTGGTGGCGGAGGGGCAGACGCCCAAACATTTACGCCTTGCCCCTTTATCTCTGCTTGAGGAGTGTCTGACAGCTAGAGAACAAGCGGGCTCGCCACCGCTTTTACACATTCGCTTTAAGCACCTCTCTCATGCTTATGCCGTACTGTCATTTCAAGAGAGTACCGCCACCGCCTTTGCTTATGATCGCATGGTGGTGGATGGGGATTTGGGGCTTGCGGTAACGATGGTGAATTGCCTAAACCGTTTGGAGAGCGTGATTTTGCCCAAAGTCTTGGCACGAAAAGCCATCAAGTCTTATCCTAGCGATTTAAGCCTAACCCAAAAACTTGAACTGTCACTTAAAATCTATGGCAAACTTGCTGCCTCTTATTTTTAAGCCTCTGATGGCTAGGATAAGCGATAATGTTTTGGGTGTTTGTGGGATGATCCATGGCTTATGTTTTTTAAGGATTTATCATGCGTGATTATTATGAATTTTTTTGTCCTGTTAAAATCATCGCAGGGCATCGGGCACTAGAAAATATCCCGTTTGATCTTAGCTTACTGGGGGCAAATCAAATCATGATCATCACCGATCAAGGCGTTCGTCATCATGGGCTACTGACATTAGTGGAGGGGATATTTGCCAAGGCGGGTGTAGAGATTGCCTGTATCTTTGATGGCGTACCTCATGATTCTAGCCTACACGTGGTGGAGCAGGTCAGCACCCTGTATCGCGAGCACACCTGTCAAGCCATGGTCGCCATCGGTGGCGGTTCTGTCATTGACACCGCCAAAGCCGTGAACATCTTGGTCAGTCTTGGCGGTGATGACCTCATGAAGTATGCAGGAGCACACAACCTGCCCAGACCCCTAAACCCTCTGTTTGTTGTGCCAACCACCGCTGGCACAGGCTCTGAGGTTACGATGGTGGCAGTGGTCAATGATGAAGTACGCGAGCAAAAAATCGCCTTTGCCTCTTATTATCTTCTGCCTAATGCTGCCGTACTTGACCCACGCATGACCAGAACGCTGCCGCCACATCTGACGGCGATGACAGCGATGGATGCTTTAACTCACGCCATTGAGGCTTATACAGGGCTTGCTCACAACCCCATGAGTGACGCTTATGCCGTTGCCGCCATTGAAAAAATCAGTCAACATCTTGGTGCAGCCCTAGATAACCCTGATGACATCCATGCACGACTAGAATTAGCACAGGCGGCGACCATGGCAGGCATTGCTTTTTCTAACTCCATGGTGGGACTGGTGCATTCCTTGGGTCATGCCCTAGGTGCGACCTCTCATCTGCCTCATGGCATGTGCATGAGCATCTTTTTGCCTCATGTGCTGACCTATAACTTATCCTCCGATGAGGCGCGGTTAGGGCGATTGCTCTTGCCCTTATTAGGCGAGGAGACATATCTTCAAACACCAAGTGCCGAGCGAGCAGAGGCGGTGATTCGTCACATCCATCATCTAAAAGATGAACTCTATGTTCGCACAGGACTGCCACGCACACTCAAAGAGAGTGGCAAAGTCTTGTTAAATCACTTTGATGACATCATCCAAAAAACCCTAAATGACGGCTCTATCATCTATAATCACAAAGAGCCAACCCCAGAAGATTTACGGCGAATATTACAGCAGGCGTGGGGCGATGACACTTCATCCTCTTACTCCTCTTCTCATCCTTCCTTTCACCCCTCTTAGACGCCCAAATATTGGGTAATTATTGGTAAATGAGATCTTCCAAGGCTGTCATTGAATGCCCTAAAAAGACAGCCGCCATCTCATTTTTTCATCTTGTTATCACCTCTTTATTGTCTTATTATCTACCCTCATGCTTATCTGTCCCATTTGCCACACCGCCCTAACCTTACACGACAAAGCCTACGTTTGTCATCATCGTCACAGTTATGATGTCGCCAAAGAAGGCTACGTCAATCTGCACGTCGTCCAACACAAAAATAGCCATCACGCAGGGGATACCGCCATGTCGGTACAAGCTCGCAGACGGTTTTTATCGCAAGGGTTCTATGAGCCACTGCGTCAAGCCATCACTCAGATCATCCATGATTTATCACCAACAAGCGTGCTGGACATCGGCTGCGGCGAAGGCTATTATACGAGCATTTTGACAAATCAGACACGTTTGGTGGTGGGGCTTGACATCGCCAAAACCGCCATCGTCAGTGCCGCCAAAACTTACAAAAAACAAGATACCACCAAAAACATCACTTGGGTGGTGGGTACAGGGGCGATACTGCCCATAGCAGATGGCAGCATGGATGTCTGCACCAGCTTTTTTAGTCCCCTGCCCAAGCAAGAGATGCTACGAGTGCTTAGCACACAGGGGCATCTGCTCATCGCCACGCCTGCACCACACCATCTGTACGCCCTGCGTGAAGAGCTCTTTGATGCTGTGACGCTGCATCACCCTGCCAAATTCATTCGTGAATTATCCCCAGAATTTAGGCTCGTTCGTGAGTGGCAAATTGATGCACCCCTAGATTTAGACCACCAAAGCCTGTCTGATTTGATAGACATGACCCCTTATGCTTATAAAGCCAAATTAGACAAAAAAGCGACCTTAAAAGCCCGTCGCAGCTTTCATGTGGTCGCTTCATTTTGTCTGTATCTTTTTAAAAAATCCTAAGCCGATAGCTAATGATATGGCTATTGACCAAACACCTCATCGCACGCCTGTCTAAACCGCGTGACCGTGCCTTGGACATCGGTGAGCTTATCTAGCCCAAAGAGCCCAATCCTAAAACTCTTATAATCGGCAGGTTCGCCCACTTGTAGGGGCACGCCTCCTGCGATTTGGACGCCCACTTTGGCGAAGGCTGCCCCTTTGTGCACGTCGTCATTTGGTGCATGGCAGACGATGACACCCACCGCTTGCGAGGCTTTGTCCGCCACACTTTGTATGCCTTTGTCATTGAGTGCTTCTAGGATGGCTTGTCCTAACGCCAGCTGAGCAGATTTTAACTCATCAAAGCCGATGGCTTGGCATTCGTGCAGTGTGTCTCTTAGCTGTCTTAGCCCATCTGTTGGCATGGTCGCATGATAGGCATGTCCGCCATTCTCATAGGCTGTCATGATGTTCGCCCACGCCTTTAAATCTAAGGCGAAACTTGTGGAGTCACTCTCTTGCACCAAATCTTTGGCACGTGCTGACATCATGACAAGCCCACAGCAAGGCGTGCTAGATAAGCCCTTTTGCGGAGCCGATAAAAGCACATCAATACCGAGCTTTTGCATGTCAAGCCACACACAGCCTGAGGCGATGCAGTCAATGACCAAAATCCCACCCACCTCATGTATCGCCTCCCCTAAGGCACGGATGTAATCTTCTGACAACATGATGCCAGAGGCTGTCTCAACGTGTGGGGCAAAGACCACCTGTGGGCGGTTTTGGCGGATGAACTTGGTGACTTCATGAATGTTGGCAGGGGCAAAAGTGGTGGGATTGGTGCGGATTTGGGCAGTAAATACTTGTGAGGATTTGGCGATGCGTCCTTTGTCTAGAATCTGCGTCCAACGATAACTAAACCAGCCATTTCGCACGATGACCACTTCTTTGTCAGTGGCAAGCTGACGAGCAACTGCCTCCATGCCAGAGGTGCCAGAGCCGGGAATGATGGCGACAGCCTCTGCATGGTAGAGGCTCTTTAAGGTAGCCGACAAATCTTTCATGACCGCTTGGAACTGGGCAGACATGTGGTTTAAGGCACGGTCCGTATAGACTACCGAATATTCTAACAGTCCTTGTGGGTCAATGTCGTCTCGTAGGGCAGGCATGAAAACTCCTTAGCTGTGTCAGTCAGATGGGTAAAAGGAAAGTCTAATTTACAAAAATTTAAGAGTAATTGCAAATGCTTTTTACAAACGCCCTCTTCACACTTGTCTGTCCCGATAATCCATCAGCCCTGCCGCCACCATCTCCAACACTTCTGCCTCTTGGTGTGCAGCCACCTTGCGAATCAATCGTGATGGCGAATGGGCGAGCGTGCTCGTCAAGCGATGAGCAAACTCGTCCAGCACTGCCATTACATCATCTCCTTGTGCCAAACGCACTTTGGCATGATGGAGCAATCGCTCTTTGTGCTCGCCTGCCATCGCACGATAATCGGTGATGAAGCGTCTGGCGGATAATAAATGCATTTGGCTCTCAATGCTAAGCGTCAGCTGACTGACCATGAGCTCCGCCTCGACCGCCGCCTGTTTTCTCTCTTCTAAGTTACCCGCGATGACGTGCTGCAAATCATCCACCGAATACAGATACACATCATCTAGCCTGCCCACACTTGGCTCAATATCTCGTGGCACCGCCAAATCCACCAAAAGCAGTGGGCGATGACGGCGAGTCTTTTGTGCCTGTCTGACCATCTCGTGCGTGATAAGTGTGTTCATGCTGCCGCTACAACTGCTCACGACATCGGCGCGCATCAATGCACTGGGCAGCTCATCTAGCCCCACACACGACACATAGACCTCTCGCCCTGCCTCTGTTGCCATCTGCACCAGTTCACTTTTTAAGAGTTCGGCACGGTCAGAGGAGCGATTGGCGATGATGATGTTCTTCATGCCAAGACTTGCCACGTTATGTGCCACAAGGCGATTCATCTCACCTGCTGCCACCATCAGTAACGTAGTCTGGCTGGGTTTATCAAAAATCTGTGTCACCAGCTTGGCGGTGGCAAATCCCAAGGTCACCGCCTGCTGACCCACCTTAGTATCTCGCCGCACGCTGCGGGCAGAGGCGAAAATCTGCTGGGTTAGCCAATGAAATTCCCCTCCGATGCCGCCTACCGCCTGCGACTGTGCGACCGCCTGTCGGATTTGACCTAAAATCTGAGGTTCGCCTAAGATCATCGAGTCCAGCCCTGATGCCACTCTTAGCCAATGATTTAACGCACGGTTATTCTCATAGGTATATAAAAATGGGGCAATCTCATCTAGTGGCACGCCCTTAAAGTCAGCAAGCCACGACTGCACTTGTGCTGCCTGATTACTGATGTCATCCTCGCCATTCATCCTTTGCCATTCGTCATCAAAACCCACATAAATCTCACTGCGATTACAGGTGGAGACGATGATGGCGCCTGAGATGGTCTCATCAAGTGCCCAAATATCCGCAATCGCCTCTGACAAATCCGAGCCAAACGACAGCCTCTCTCGCAGGGCGACAGGGGCGGTTTTGTGATTGACTCCGATGACGGCTAATTTCATGATAAGAGGGGCAACTTATCTTATATAAGGATGGGGAAAATACAGCATGGACAATAAACGGACTATTATAACACCATTTACCAAAACAGACAAAAAATCAGGTGCTTGTCCGTTTTGATCAATGAGGTTAAATTTATCCATGCTGTTTGTATTTTGATGTATCCTGCTTTATTTATCGCACTTGGCATGATGACACGCATGATGACACTTTGTGCCATTTATCCCTCATGAATTTTTGTTTGATGCTTCTTATTGCACTTGAAAAATCCACCTTTGCTCCCATTAAAAAGTTAGGTTAGAGTGACACCCATGCTCTACCGTCAGACAAGACATCTTTTTACCCATCACCCCTTTTACTCATTACCCCTTTTGACCCACCGCCCCTCCTTCGGTGGGTCTTTTTTTGGCGTAGGCATGATGGCGGACGACCTTGGCTGGCTTTGTGCCAAATCATCATTGAGCCGTCATTGAGCCATGATGAAGTTTTGCCAAGCTCTGCCTTGCTAAGCTCTGCCTTGCTAACTTATGCTAAGTCATGATAAGCTCTTGCCCATTCATGGCTTAATCTTCACCAACCCTGCTCCTTGTCGGCTTTTTTATTCTTTCATTTTTTCCATTAAATTGTTTCAAAACATTGCAACTTTTTGGTGTTTCATCTTATAATAAGACACTTTATCCGATGATTGTCCTCATGAGTGCAACACCAAAACTTGGGCGGTTTGCTCGCCGATCTCCCAAATCCACCCGCAAAAAATACCTTGCCCTACTGCTTTGCCTGTTGGTGTTGCTCCCTGTTGCCGAAAAAACCTTACCCACCGCACAGGCAGGCGTGTTTGACTCTTTACTAAAAATCCTATTACCCTTTTATCGGGGCAGCAGCGATGTGG
>JBHCFR010000086.1:0-6689 GCA_041801945.1 Moraxella sp.
ATAACAAGAGCTTACACCTCATGGACATCAGCACCTTAGACACCACCACTTTTGCCCCACGCCTACTGACTTGGTTTGAAAAACATGGTCGTCATGACTTGCCTTGGCAATACCATCATCAAGAAACCTCCGACATCTATGCTGTGTGGCTCTCTGAGGTCATGCTACAACAAACGCAGGTGGCGACCGTGCTGCCTTATTTTCACCGTTTTATGATGGCATTTCCCACGGTGCAAGCACTGGCTGCTGCCGACTGGGACGAGGTGGCGACTCTGTGGGCGGGGCTTGGTTACTATGCTCGTGCCAGAAATCTCCATGCAGGGGCAAAGCAAGTGACCGCCTTTATTGATGAGTTTGGTCATCTTCCCCAAATCGTAGAACAGTGGCAGCAGGTGCGTGGTGTGGGACGCTCCACCGCAGGAGCGATTGTGGCGATGGGCGTTCGTGGGCGTGGCGTCATCTGCGATGGCAACGTCAAGCGAGTGCTGACGCGTTGGGCAGGCATTGATGGCGACATCACCAAATCCGCGACCGATAAGCTGCTATGGGCTTTGGCAGAGAAGCTCACCCCTGAGCATCATAGTGGCAGATTCGCCCAAGCCATGATGGACTTGGGGGCGACCGTCTGTACTCGCACTCGTCCTGACTGCACCCATTGTCCCTTATTTGCTGACTGCATCGCCCATCAAGAGGGCAATCCCACCGCCTATCCCGTCAAAGCCAAAAAAGCAGACAAACCTCATCGCCACTCTCTTGTCCTCGCCCTACAACATGACCATCAAATGCTGTGGATAAAACGCCAAAGCGGTCAAGCTACTGCCATTTGGGATGGACTCTACGCCCTACCCATGATGATGATAGACGATAAAGCAGGTGATTTGCCAGCCGATTTGGCTGCCGCCAAGCACCTACATGAGAGCATGACAAACCCCCAATCTCTAAGCCTTGCCGAACACCAAGTCTTTGATGTTCTGCCCAACACTCCCTTGCAAGCAGTAAAAACCGTGAAACACACGCTCACTCATTTTCATTGGCATCTGTCGCTTGTGGTCATCGCCATTGATGAGCCTCTGTATGATGAGCTCAATCACGCTCTGAGTATGGTTCATGCAAACTTTATCTGGCAAGCGGACGACCGCGGTCTGGGCATTCCCAAAGCCATGAATAAGCTCTTAGACTAAGCAGGCAGACTTCTGTGTACAGAGCACTCACTTACCCCAAATGCGCTTATACTTTGCCATCAGCTCATCAGGGGTCTCAGGTCTTTCATCGTCTTTGATGATACAGTCAATGGGGCAGACTTTATCGCAGGTGGGCTCATCATAAAACCCGATACATTCGGTGCATAAATCAGGATTGATGACGTAGGTTTTTTGGACTTTGTTGTCATAACTGATGGCTTCATTGGGGCATTCAGGTTCGCAAATGTCGCAGTTGATGCAGTCGGTGGTGATTTTTAGTGCCATGATAAAATACTGTGTGATGATGGTGCCATTATATCAGACTAATCTGCTCGCGGATTTTTTGTTTCATGGAGTGCTTGCTCTCATCTGTGATGGCAAGAAAGCGGTTTTTTGCCAACTCTAAATACTCTTTTTCTTGCTCAATGCCGATAAACCGCCTGTCTAACAAATAGGCGGCAATGCCCGTTGTGGCAGACCCTGCAAAGGGGTCTAAAATCAGATCTTCTTTTTGTGTGGACGCCAAAATAATTCTGGATAATAAACCCAGTGGCTTTTGTGTGGGGTGCTTGCCTTGGTGTTTTTCCCAAGCCTGCACCGCTGGCAATCGCCAAACATCTTTCATTTGTTTGTCATTGTTTAATTTTTTCATCAAGTCATAGTCAAAATAGTGTGGAATTTTTGGATGCTTTCTTGCCCAAATAATCCATTCCGTAGAATAAGTAAAATAACGACATGAAAAATTAGGCGGCGGATTTGGTTTTTCCCATGTAATCATATTGAGTATCTTAAACCCTAATTTTTCAAGCATTTTCCCCAAAGTGAAAATATTGTGATGCGTGCCACTAATCCAAATGGTAGCATCATCAAGCATCAATTCTCTCACCAAAGATAGCCACTCATAAGTAAACTCATCTACATCATCAACAGATGACAATCTGTCCCAACTGCCTTTATTGACTGATTGAATTACACCATTTTTAACTGTCAAACCATTATTAGATAAAAAATAAGGCGGATCGGCAAATACCATGTTTACCGATTTTTTCACCATGTTTGGTAACATGCGCAGACAATCATCTTGATATAATGAAAATCTTTGGCATATGGATTGGTAATGCGGCATATTTTAATTTCTAAGGCTCTATCATATCAGCAATAAAATACAAAAACCCAGACAGTTCATAGTACCCTTCAAGCAGCCCAAAACGCTCACAGCCATCAGGAATGAACAGCTGTTTATCCTGCAACATTGGGTGCTGACTCACTTGACGCAGATGTTCTGTCAGATCACTTAAAAATAAGAAGTTCTCATCATATATGAAAAGATTTTGTAAATCTGTTATATCTTGGAAGGAGGATTTTACCACCGAACTTGCTTGTCTGACAACCAAACTTTTATTCATCTCTAAATCCTTAAAAATAACACTTATTGTGTGTGTTAAATATTACACAAAAATGGAAAATAAGTCAAATGAAACAGCAAATTTTAATTCAATTTGGGCAGCGCATTCGCCAACTACGCAGAGAGCGCGGACTAACCCAAGAGCAACTGGCAGAGCTCACAGGTTTTCATCATAACTACATCGGTATGGTGGAGCGAGGCGAACGCAATCCTGCTTTGGCGAATATTGAAACTTTTGCAAGGGCGTTTGATTTGAGTTTATCAGAACTATTTATATTTGAGAGTTAATTATTTATGCCTACTTTTACCTTAAATCTTACATTGCCCGAACATTGTAAATCACGCAAGCATATTAGAGATTGGCTTATTGGAGAGTTTTTAAAAGAAGAGGCAGGTCAAGGCACAGGTGATTTAAGCACTAAATATATTTATGCCGTTGAGCAATGTGATACGGGCAATACCATTAAAATAAAACGTCCAGCTTACTTAAACAAAGGCATGGATTTTACTGTTCATATCACAAACATTAAATTTCGCGAAAAAGGCGGCATTAAAGACATGCCAAGTCATCAAGAGATTATTGATGACTTATTGGCAAAGAAAAATCATGATAGAGATAAATACCAATTGCTAATGGCTGTTTTGCGAAGAATTTATGCTTGCCGACATTGCGATGAAATTAATATCCACATTTCAGCAGGAAAACTCTCTTGTCAAGAAGTTTGTCTTTTAATCAAATGGCTTTGGATTGAGCAAGATGTTACTTATTGGAATTTTAGCGGAAGGGCTATGCTGTATCAAACATTAGAAGAAAAAGAATTAATTTAAAGAGTGATATTTATGAAATTAACTGACGTATTTTCTAAACTTCCAGATTTTTATTATAAGCCATTTTCGGTTTTAAAACTACAAGAAGACTTAACTGGATTTACCATAAACAAAGGCAATACTGGACAATTTTTACAGCAGTTGCTTGGCATGCCCAATAATAGCAATTTAACCGATTTTGATGATGGCGAACTAAAAACCAATAAAGCAAATGCTCAGGGCATGCCCAAAGAGACCATGTTTATCACACAAATTTCTCAGGATTTTGACGACTTGTTTTTTGGAAGTAATTTAAGCAACAGATTGTTTTTAAAAATCAGCAACTTGCTTTACCTGCCTGTCTGCAAAGATGGCAGCCCTGAAAATTGGTACTTTTGCCTGCTTACCATGTGAATATTCAAGAAAATGCAGAATTATTACAAATTCTACAAAATGACTTTTTAACCATCAAGCAGAAAATCTTACACGATTTAGAACATTCATCTGATAAGTTTATTCACACTTCAAACGGGCAATACATTCAAATTCGTAGCAAAGATGCAAAACGAGCAAATGGGCAATACAACCCTATTTATTCAAATCATCTAAATCGTTACATTTCTAACAAAAATCATGCTTTTTATTTTAAGAAAAATTTCATGATGGACATTCAAAGAAGTATTATTCAAGCAACTAAAATTGAATAATCATTTTTTATTATAAATCAATAACTCATTAATCACTTTGCGTCCAGAGCTTTTAGCGCTAATCGCGCGATTTACCTGAACCCGATCAATGTTAAAACCGTGATATAAATCCTCAAAAAAGTCATCCTCTATATTATGGTTTTTAGGGTCTGAATTACTAAGGATAAAATGGCAGTTTAACTCATTCAAATGACGACAGAACCGAGCAAGACGCTTTTGATCATCGTCATTAAAATCTTGTTCTGCATAAGCTGTAAAATTTGATGTCTCACTAATTGGGCGGTAGGGTGGATCTATATAAAAAAGGCAGGGCAAATTTTTTGGCATATAGTTCAAAGTTTGTTCAAAATCACCCGTAAAGATGTCGGTATTTTTCAGCTTTTGAGATAAACTTAAAATATTATCTTTATCCAAAAATTGAGGGCTTTTATAACTGCCAATAGGCACATTAAAGTGATTATTTTTATTGACACGATACAAACCGTTAAAACCTGCTTTATTTAAAAAAATAAATAAAGCAGATTGCATAATTCTTGACTGCGAGCGCTCATTAAATAGGTCACGTTTTTGATAATAAAACGGCTTTTTATCCTCCAAATCAACCAAATTATCATAGCCAAGTTGTAATCTTGATAATTCATCAATCAAAGCTTGTGGAGACTGTTGAATGCTTTGATAAACCCCAATTAAATCAGCATTATAGTCATTGATGATTAGTTTTTTTAAATACGGTAAATGCTCTAACGCCCATAGGCTAACCGCGCCCCCACCCACAAAGGGCTCAATCAAACAAAATTCTTGCTTGTGAACATAGTCTGGAAAGCGCGATGTGATTTCATGAAGCAGTTTGGATTTTCCCCCTGCCCATTTGATAACTGGTCTAATCATTGTTATCACGTATAAATCGGCTCATGCACACTTTTCATCACCAGTGCAAATTTTAATACTTCATCGCTCATGTCTTTAAACGGATTGGCGATTTGACATATCCAGCCAGAGCCTAATGCACCGTCTATCACATTGCCTTTTTTATCCCACATCTCATTTAATACATAAGTTAAATTACCCTCTGGGGTCATGATTTCAATTTCATCACCTACCATGAGTTTATTTTTAATTTCAAGGGTCAGACGCTCAGGCGTCATGGCACAAACTTCGGCGACAAATTGCTGATGATCAGTTTTTGATGAGCCATACTCATAGTTTTGATAATCAGAATGCACATGACGGCGTAAAAACCCTTCGGTATAACCCCGATTTGCCAAACCGTCCAAAGCATGAATTAAGCTTACATCAAATGGCTTGCCCGCTGCCGCATCATCAATGGCCCTGCGATACACTTGGGCAGTGCGGGCGACATAATAATGCGACTTAGTACGCCCTTCAATTTTGAGCGAGTGCACCCCCATATTCACCAACTCTGGTACCAGCTCCACCGCTCGCAGGTCTTTGGAATTCATGATATAAGTGCCATGCTCATCTTCATACATCGCCATCAGCTCGCCGGGACGCCCCTCTTCTTCTATCAACACCACTTCATCGGACGGCTTTTGTACATAATCATCAGCCATGACCACATCGCCGTTTAAATTCACATTACTAATGCCGTTTGCACTGTGATTAGGAACAAATACTTGTGGCACAATATCGCCTGCCTCATTCTCTGTGGCTTTATAAGTGTTATATGACCAGCGACACGCATTGGTACAAGTGCCTTGATTGGCATCACGTTTGTTAATATAGCCCGACAGCAGGCAGCGTCCTGAATACGCCATACAGAGTGCCCCATGCACAAATACTTCAATTTCCATATTGGGCACTTCAGCAATAATTTGCTCAATCTCTTTTAAGGATAATTCACGAGAGACAATCACTCGGGTAATGCCCATTTGTTGCCAAAATTTCACCGTTGCCCAGTTTACCGCATTGGCTTGTACTGACAGATGAATGGCTTGATGGGGAAAAGCTTCTCGCACCATCATGATCATGCCAGCGTCCGACATGATGAGTGCGTCAGGCTTCATGTCAATAATCGGACGAATGTCGTCAATAAAGGTTTTAAGTTTGGCATTATGGGCTTGGATATTGACCACCACATAAAACTGCTTGCCCAAGCTGTGGGCGTAAAGAATGCCACGTCGCAAATTTTCTTCATCAAAATCATTATTGCGTACTCGCAAACTGTAACGCGCTTGCCCTGCATACACCGCATCCGCCCCGTAAGCAAAGGCATATTGCATATTTTTAAATGTCCCTGCTGGGCAAAGAAGTTCGGGCTTGTGTTGGTTCATGGCATGCTCTAAATCTTTAAAAGCCTACTATTATACACAAGTTTTCATAAAATATCCGCCATCTTTGCTCATTGCTTTATCAGAGGTTGCTCCAAGAAAATGGATGAGTCTTTAATTTGGTTAATGTTATGAGAATGTGTCTTTGCCCTCATGCTGCTGTCTTTTATACCAACTTAACCCCAAACCACACCAAAACTATGCTACAATACCCCTATGGCGTATTCAGTAGAACTCAAACAAAAAGCCCTAGATTATCTTGATGATTGTGGCAGTATCAACCAAGTTGCCACTGCCTTTG
>JBHCFR010000087.1:0-3259 GCA_041801945.1 Moraxella sp.
CGATGATGGGTGTTGGTCGTGCCAGCGGCGAGGATCGTGCCAAACAGGCAACAGAGAAAGCCATCCGCTCACCGCTTCTTGATGACATACGCCTTGAAAATGCCAAAGGTCTATTGGTCAATATCACCGCAGCGGATATGATGATGAGTGAACCCGAGGAGATCTCAGAGGTCTTATCATCGATTGCTGACTTAGAAGAGGGTAATATCTTCTATGGCTATGTTCAAGATGAGAGCATGGGCGATGAGATTCATGTGACAGTCATCGCCACAGGCCTAACCTTGGACGAGCGTCCAAAGATAGCAACACAGCCAACCCCCACCCAAAATTTGCAAAGCGTACCCGTGGGTCATGTGAGTGCCTTAGAGACCCAAAGTCATGCCCCACAAACGCCTGAGCGTACGCAGACTCAGATGCACGCACCACAGGTGAAGACACGAGTAGATGTTAATAGCTATCTAAAATCACAACAGCATCACAACAAGTAGGCTCATTGATGTGTGCCCAATCAGTCAAAACCCTGCCTTGGTAGGGTTTTATTTTTCGTTTCTCATCATAAGTTTTTGATCACAATTAAGGACGACCATGAAGGTGGATTTGCACAGTCACAGCACCTGTTCTGATGGCACTTTTGTACCCTCCGAGGTGGTGACACTTGCCAAAAATGCAGGCATTGATGTCTTTGCTTTGACCGATCATGATACGACAGCAGGGCTTCATGAAGCTCGTATGACAGCAGCAGCATTAGGCATACAGCTGATTGATGGGGTGGAAATCAGCTGCCATCATACGTTGGTCGGTGGCTATGGAAAAAATCAGGCAACCACCAAGACCATTCATGTGGTGGCACTGGATTTTCAAGACAAAGAGAAGCTTGGTCAAAAACTAAGTCATCTGCAAGATTCCAGAGAAACTCGGGGTCAGGCGATTGTCACGAAGATGGCGGACATCCTAGGGGGCATGAGAGAGTTTAGTCACCTTGATGAGCACACACTCTGGCAAGCAGTACTCAAAAAAACCCAAGGCAACACCAAAGCGGTAGGACGAGCCCACATCGCACAGGTACTCTCTGAGATGAATGTGGTGCGATGTGTGCAAGAAGCATTTGATAAATATTTGGCAGATGATAAACCCGCCTATGTCGCCATTGACAGCTTGACAATGGCACAGACCATTGCACTGATTCATGAATGTGGGGGTTTGTCGGTACTGGCTCACCCAACACGTTATCATCTCTCTGCCACGCGTGTGCGTAAGCTCATCGCTGACTTTGCATCACTCGGCGGCCAAGCGGTAGAATTACCAAGCCCTGGTGAGCCCTTATCCACCCGAGCGATGATAGACAGATGTGTGAGTGAGCATAAACTCATGGTATCGGTAGGCTCTGACTTTCATGGCTCAAATATGCCATGGCGAAGACTGGGACAAGTCACCACGCCAAAAGCGGGACAAGTGGGGGTGTGGGAGAGATTTTCACGTTTAAAAGAACATGAAAAGTGAGCAAAGATTTTTAGTTGCTGGCAGCTATCAAGATGTGATTGTCTTGCAATTGACAAGGATTTTTGCAAAGATAACCGCTGATGGAATCACAACAAAGGTTTGGCAAGTCATCACACATAGTACTGGTAATTTTGACAAAAAATGTTACACTAAGCCAACTTTTTTAAATGATAAATATTCATGAAAACAGCCATCATCCTCATTAATCTTGGCACGCCTGACGAGCCGACACCGCAGGGAGTGCGTCGGTATTTGCGTGAATTTTTGTCCGATTCTCGGGTGATTGAGATGCCTACCTTGGTGTGGCAAATCATCCTCAATCTGTTTGTGCTGACCACACGCCCCAAACGTGTCGCTCACGCTTATCAGAGCATATGGACAGCCGAAGGATCGCCCCTGCTTGCGATTCTAAGACAGCAGGCGACACTATTGCAAGCTAAGCTCATTCACCAAGACTCATCCGTTACGGTACTTCCAGCCACGACCTATGGCAATCCCAACATCAAACACGTCATGAAAGACTTGCAAGATAAGGGCTATGATGATTTTGTCGTGTTTCCGCTGTACCCTCAGTACTCAGCAACGACCACAGGGGCGGTCTTTGATAAAGTGGCTAAGTATGCCATGGCACAGCGAGACATTCCTGCCATACAGTTCATCAAAGACTATCATGACCACCCTCTTTACATCACAGCATTAGCAAATAGCGTTCGCAAATTTTGGGATGAGCATACCAAGGCTGACAAGCTGCTCATGAGCTTTCATGGGATTCCGAAGCCTTACGCCGATAAGGGCGATCCTTATGCCAAGCAGTGCCAAAAAACAGCCACGCTTATCGCTAATGAGCTGGGACTCAGTTCAGAGGAATGGGCGGTGAGCTTTCAGTCTCGTTTTGGGGCACAAGAGTGGCTCAAACCCTATACGAATGAGCTACTGACAGCATGGGGCGCTCAGGGTGTGTCTGTACAAGTGCTTAGCCCTGCATTTAGTGCCGATTGCTTGGAAACCCTAGAAGAGCTTGCGGTGGAAAACCGTGACAACTTCATGAATGCAGGGGGTAAGTCCTATCAGTACATCCCTGCATTAAATACCGATGCGCTCCACATTGAGATGATGGCAAAGCTGGTGGAGCGATATTTATCATGACATTCATGACACGTCTAAGCGGTATTTGTGATGGCATGACCTTCAAAAATACCATTTTTAGCCTTAAAATGAATGACTAAATGAAGCAAGCATGATAAACTATCGGATTTATTGACGGTATGATTTTTGGAATTTGGTGCTATGAATACTTTTTTTACAATAATCATTGGCTTGGTCATCTTATTTGGATTATGGCTCATCATTCGTAGTATGCTCGCCAAGGACTTTGAAGGCGATGCTAAGACATTGACATATAAAGATGGTCTCCCTCTATTGCCACGAGACGAACGTGATCAGCCTGCCTCTTTGGCACAGGCAGAATCCATTCATGATGACCCTACCAACACACATCAAGAGCCAACCACAGAGGGCAGAACTGATGCGTTATCTAGTCTTGCGATGGTGGCAAGCCAAGACCCCAACCTTCATCATGCACCCACTCAGAACGTCAAGCCTGTTGGGACTGATGAGATGGTGGCAGAGCCATTTGGCAAAAAAGAGCGATTTACCGAACCATCTGGCGAATTTACCCACAACTCTCCTGTGCTAGATCGTCACCTAGAAGAGCAGCAAGCTTTTGACCAAGATAACGATCCTTTATTGAACGCCGAAG
>JBHCFR010000088.1:0-4620 GCA_041801945.1 Moraxella sp.
AGACGCTTGTATACTTAATATAGGATAATCGCCTTGATGATTTTTGACGACTTGCCACAGCGGACCTTGACCCACAGGCTCAATGTGTCCGGTCAATTGCAGCTCATTTAGCACAAGTGATACATCCGCCTTGATGATCTGTATGCGACTGATGGCATGAACATTAGGGTATTGACGAATGACCATCTGATTGGCAACAGATTTGTCAATAATTTTATTTAAGGCACGCCCAAACCCCTGCTCTGAAAAAGGCATAACCATATCAGTGAGTAAGTCCACAATCTCTTGCCAACGCAAAGGAATGATAAAAGATACCTCAATCAACGACCCTCCCCGAAAGGCATGAGCGGTACAATTAACCAAAACCTCACTGCCCAAGTCTAAGGTAGGCTGATGAGTGGTGTTAGTCAGGTAAGAGGTGTGGGCTGATTTGGTGGTCATCGGTTGGGCTAAGCTGTCTCTTTGCGGCAGCTCTTCTGTGTGAGGGGGTAGATGAGCAGGTAAAGAGAGAGTGTCCGAGGACATAAGCTGCCAACCTTGACTTCTGTCAAAGACTAAGGTGTCAAACGTGAGTCCTAATAGCTCAATGAAGTTGGTATTATCATCAAAGTAATGAATGGGGTAACTGCCTTGCGATTCTAGGGAGCCAACAAAGTCTAGTAGTTTACGGTCGTTACTTGGATTATTTAGCACCTCAAAATGAGCAAAAATCATCAGAGGCTTATTTTGGGCTTTGGCGTGAGTATAGCTGGCGTGCAGCTGGCTCATGCCTGAAACGTTGATTTTGCCATAGCTGCTCCCAATCAGTATCAACACCACATCAGCAGCATTCACACATCGCCAACTATAACCGATGGATTCAGCAGAAGACATCAGCAAATCTTTGGTGATAAAAGCACGGCTTTCAAAAAATATCGCTACATCATCTTGGGTGGTGACCAATAGGGGGTCATCAGCAACACAAGCGACATGAACATGATAACGATGATTTGACACAAAAACCCCAAGATTAACATTAAAAATAATGGAACGATCAATCAGTGCCACAGCCCAACCGATTAAAAAATGACCAATTGGTGCTTGGTGCTGACCATCTATTATAAAGAATTTTAGCCAAAATAAAAATACCAAAATTTTTAAGGTGTGCCAACGCCAAGAGTAAGGATGACCAACCTAAGGTTTATCATCACCTAATGGTCGTACTCAATTAAGTGGATGGCGGTCTCTTGGCTGAGCTGCTTGACGGTATGCAGTAGAGTATCATCAAAACTGGTGGCATATAGATGTATGGGTGTGGTGTTTGGTGTTTGGCTGGCGATGTCAAAAAAAGCCAGCAATGATTTGACCCTATGAGCGATGGCAAGACCAGAATCAATCAGATGAATATTTAGACCCTCTTTGTCTGTGTATTCTTGTAAAAATTTCTTAAAAAATGGGTAGTGAGTGCAGCCCAGCACGATGACATCGACGCCATGACTTGCCCATGCTTTGGTCTGCTTGATGAGTAAATTTGCCACCTGACTGTCAATGGGCATGCCGCTCTCCACCCAAGGCACGAGGGTTGGTTCAAAATGCTTATGCACCACAATCCCTTGCGGTGTTGCGACCTCATGAATGACATCATTGAGCAGATAGCCATTTAGGGTTGCCTGAGTGGCGAGTACGGCGATTTGACGAGTTTGGGTTAGGGCACAGGCAGGTTTGACTGCGGGCACGAGCCCTACAATCGGTACGCTACACCGTTCACGCACCGTTCTTAGTGCATGAGCAGACGCACTGTTGCAGGCGATGACGATGAGTTTGCAGCCACGTTTACACAGTCTGGCGACCGCTTGTAGGGTCAAAAGCAGGATTTCATCGCCAGATTTACCTCCATAGGGAACATTGGCGGTGTCGGCATAATAGATAAAACGCTCATGGGGCATGAGCTCTTTTAGGTGCAGATACACAGACAGACCGCCTACCCCAGAATCAAATACCCCAATGGGTGCGGTTTTGTCATCCTTAAAATCAGGGTGTTGATTAATCATGGTGATGAGGTGTTTGGGGAGGTTGAAGGCGTGGGGGCTATCAGACGATGTGTCTTGTTACCACTTTGTAGGATTAGCACCGTCTGCCCCTGCTCTTCGGTTAGTGTACCAAGCTCCATGAGATGATAAAAGACGTTGCGGCTGATGCGTGCAGTTAGGTTAAACCGCGTGTCTATATACAGCCTGTCATCAGGGATACCATCATGAATGACTGTTTTAAAATACAAGGACTCATCATCTAGTAGGATGCTGTCGCCATTGGTGGTGCCAAATACAATCCAATCATCGCCGTTTTGATTGACGATGTCCACGGTGTTGATAAAAAGAGGGGTGTCGGCGACTTGAATTTCGTATTTGTCAGTCGGCGTTTTTAAAAAGTGGCGTTTTTGCCCCTTATCATTTTCCGCCCACAAGACACTGGCAAATAAATCCACGAGTGACTGACGGGTAATTTTACTGCCTTCATGATACCAATCGCCGTTGTCTTTAATGATGATGTCAAAGGGAGTGATGTTCGTTGGTGACCATTTGTCCAAAGGCGGTATCTTTCGTCCATCACCAAGCGATGAGATGATTGAGGCTAAATCATTGTTTTTGTCTGATATTTTATTGGTATTGTCCGTCATCACTGCCACCATTTATCCGAGGTATTTACCGTTTAATTTTGCCTAAAATTCATCAAAAAAGCAAATGAATTTTTTTGTGTCAAATTTTATGGTCGTACGAGTCATTATTTTACAGCAAATAACCTCATAATTAACTTGCCTAATCTTATAAGATTGGTAAAATATAACAACCTATTCACAATGATTTGCTTTATCAAAAGCTCATTTGATAATCATTATTTTTTAGCCAATTTGGGTGTGTTGAATTGATTGGGTGTACCTAAAAAGAGCTTTAATGAATACAGCCTTTGATGAATATATCGGTTCGCCCAATCAGCACATACTTAGCCAAAGGACAATTTATATGCAACATATAGAACGAGAATCCATGGAATTTGACGTGGTCGTGGTCGGCGGTGGCGTATCGGGTCTATCCTGTGCCATTCGCTTAAAACAGCTTGCCAATGAAGCAGGGCTTGATGAGTTCATGGTCTGCGTTGTGGAAAAGGGTTCGGAGTTTGGGGCTCACATTCTATCGGGTGCGGTCATGGAGACTCGGGCGTTAGACGAGCTGTTTCCTGACTGGAAAAACATGAATGCTCCCATCACGGTGGAGGCCAAAGAAGACCGTGTCTATATGCTGCTCAATGAAAAAAGAGCCACGAAGATGCCAAGCTCTATTGTGCCAGCAGCACTACATAATGAGGGTAACTACATTGTGTCACTGGGTAATGTCGTGCGTTGGCTTGCGGAGCAGGCTGAAAGCATGGAAATCATGCTCTTTCCTAACTTTGCAGCCAGTGAGATTCTCTATCATGAAGACGGCTCAGTGCGTGGGATTCAGACGGGTGACATGGGCGTGAATGCCAAAGGAGAAGCCAAGCCCTCTTTTGAGGCGGGTTATGAGCTGCTTGCCAAATATACCGTCTTCGCTGAGGGCTGTCGTGGACATCTAGGTAAGCGTCTCATCAGTCGCTTCCATTTAGATAAGGATAAAGATCCGCAGCATTATGGCATTGGACTCAAAGAACTGTGGGAGATTCCTGCTGACAAACATGAAGAGGGCGTGGTCATGCATGGCACAGGATGGCCTTTGAGCGATACAGGGGCGACAGGCGGCTGGTGGCTGTACTTTGCTGAGAATAATCAAGTCAGCTTTGGGCTCGTGGTGGATTTGTCTTATTCTAATCCTCACCTATCGCCCTTTGATGAGATGCAGCGACTCAAACTACACCCTGTCATTCGCCCCATCTTAGAAGGCGGCAAACGCCTGTCTTATGGGGCAAGAGCCATGGTAAAAGGCGGTCTAAATAGCCTGCCTAAGCTCACCTTTGCCGGTGGCGTACTGGTGGGTGATGATGCAGGATTCTTAAATCCCGCCAAGCTCAAAGGAACGCACACCGCGATGAAGTCGGGCATGTTGGCGGCAGAGAGTATCTTTAAGGCCATCCAAGAGGGAAGACAGCACGACGAAGTGGTAGAATACCAAACCAACTTTGAAAACTCATGGCTCTTTGAAGACGCTCACGCTGCCCGTAATGCCTCGCCTGCCATGCATCGCATGGGGACATGGTTTGGCGGGGCGTTCACTTTTGTGGAGCAGAACCTGTTCAATGGCAAGATGCCATTAACCATTCGTGATAATACCCCTGATTTTGCTACCTTAGATAAGGCAGATCATGCTTATAAACCTGACTATCCCAAAGCTGATGGTAAGCTGACCTTTGATAAGCTGTCTAGCGTCTTTATCTCAAACACCAACCATGCAGAAGATCAGCCCTGTCATCTAAAACTGACTGACCCCACAGTGCCGATCAGTAAAAACCTGCCTATTTATGCAGAGCCTGCCCGCCTGTATTGTCCTGCTGGTGTGTATGAAGTCGTGGCAGATGAGAATGCCGAAGAAGGTGCACGATTTGTCATCAACAGTCAAAACTGTGTTCACTGCAAAACCTGTGACATCAAAGACCCAAGCCAAAACATCA
>JBHCFR010000089.1:0-4972 GCA_041801945.1 Moraxella sp.
GAACTGGGCATGTATAATACCTTTGACCGCAAAAACTATTTTTATCCTGATTTGCCCAAAGGCTACCAAACCACGCAAATGGCAAACCCCATCGTCGGCAAGGGCTATATTGACATTCTGGTAAACGCAGGGCAAAAAGACGAATACACCAAGCGTATCGGCATTACCCGTGCCCACCTAGAAGAAGATGCCGGCAAATCGGTGCATGACGCTGTCCCACAGATGACAGGCGTGGACTTAAACCGTGCTGGCACGCCGCTCATTGAAATCGTCTCTGAACCTGATATGCGGTCGGTCGCAGAAGCTGTCGCTTATGTCAAGACCATTCATGAGCTCGTTACTTGGCTTGGCATATCAGACGCTATCATGGCAGAAGGCTCGTTCCGTGCTGATATTAACATCTCGGTGCATAAGCCGAACACCCCTTTTGGCACTCGCTGTGAGCTCAAAAACCTAAATTCATTTCGCTTTATTGAGCGTGCGATTAAGTCCGAAATTGAGAGACAAATTGATGTCATTGAAGACGGTGGCAAAGTCGTGCAAGCCACTCGCCTGTATGACCCAGAGCGTGATGAAACCCGTGCCATGCGTACCAAAGAAGAAGCTAACGATTATCGCTACTTCCCCTGCCCTGATTTGTTGCCTGTCATCATCTCTGAAGAGACTTTGGCAAAGGTCAAAGCCGACATGCCAGAGCTGCCAAGCGTTCGTAAAGAGCGATTTGTTAATGATTTGGGGCTGACCACTTATGATGCCAATGTGTTAAACGGCAGTCGTGAACTGTCGGATTATTTCTTACAAGTGATTGATATTGTAGGCAAAAATAACGCCAAAATCTGTGCCAACTGGGTGATGGGCGAGCTGTCAGGGGCGTTAAATAAAGCTGAGCTGACCATTGCCCAATCGCCAATCAGTGCCGAGCGTCTATCAGGGCTCATCGCTCGCATTTTGGATAATACCATCAGCGGTAAAATCGCCAAAGAAGTGTTTAATTATTTGTGGGAGAGCAATAAATCTGCTGATGAGATTATCGCTGAGAAAGGCTTAAAACAAGAAACCGATACAGGGGCGATTGAAGCCATTATTAAAGAAGTATTGGCAAACAATCAAGCGATGGTAGATGAATATAAAGGCGGTAAAGAAAAAGCCTTTAATGGCTTGGTCGGTCAAGTGATGAAAGCTAGCCGTGGTAAAGCCAATCCTGCTCAGGTCAATGAATTGTTGAAAAAGTTGATTGGTTAAGGTAAGATGAGAAGTCCGAATTCAAAATAAATGGATTTGGTCTTATTTGTTTTTTGTGAATATTTTGGAGAATTTAAATGGCAGAATTAAATGTAAGCAAAAAGACAATCGCAGAATTCTTTGGCTCTATGGATAATAAAAGATTTATTATTCCAGATTATCAAAGACCTTATAAATGGGAAATTGAAAACTGTGAAACACTTTGGAATGATTTGGAGTTTTTCTTTCAAAATGAAGGAAATAAAAAAGAATCAACCTATTTTTTAGGCACCATCGTTTCTTATGGTAATGAAAGTGGCAATAAAGAAGTTATTGAAAGAAGTTATTGATGGGCAACAACGCATCACTTCTCTGATGCTATTATTACGAGCTTTTTACAAAAAATTAGAAAGCATGCCACAAGATGATGAAGTCAATGGGCTAAAAAAGCAAATTGGAAAATGCCTTTGGGATATTGATGAATTATCAGAAAATGTTACTGACTTTTCTACCATTCATATCTTATCAGAAGTAGCAACCGAAGAAAACAACGAGATTTTTCATCACATATTACAAACAGGCAATGCAGATGATAAGCACAAAGATAATTACTCTACCAATTATCTATTTTTTAAAGAAAAATGCGATGAATATGCCAAAAACGAGCCATTAAACTGGAAAAAACTTTGTATTTGTATTTTAAAAAAATGCATCATATTACCCATTGAATGCGATACTCAAGACACCGCTTTAACCATATTTTCAACATTAAATGATAGGGGATTACCATTATCTGATTCTGATATTTTTAAAGCTCAATTATACAAAAAGAGCGAAAATAGAACAGAATTTTCTGATACTTGGAAAGAGTTAACTCAAATTTGTGAAAAGGCTAATATTAGTATTGATGATGTTTTTCGTTACTATATGCACATTTTACGAGCAAGAGATGGAAATTCATCAAAAGAAATTGGCTTGCGTAGATTTTATACAGAAAATAAATCTTCACAGCTTGAAAAAGTGAATATGTCAGAACTTATGGCTTTGGCATATTTTTGGAAATTTATTTATCAAAACTACAAAAATAGTGGTATTGATTACAAATTTTCATTTAATTCAAAGAAATGGTTAAATTGTCTTTGGTATTATCCCAATGAATATTGGAAATATGCGGTAAGTGTTTTCTTTATGAAACATAAGGACGATAATAATTTTGAAATTATGTTTGAGAAAATGCTAGAAAGTTTACTTGCATTCTCATTTTCAAGATTTATTGACAAACCAACGGTCAATGCCATTAAAGATGATATTTTTAAAGCCTGTGTTGCTTTTGAAAAATCAGCCAACCATCAATATCAATACGATGTTGACTTAAATAGCGAACTGTTTTCGCAAAAAATCAGTGAGCATTCATCGTCAAGAATAACAAGAGCCTTATTGATTTTACACGCTTATTTGAATGAAAATCAAAAAGACTTGATAGATGATAAGTTTGAAATTGAGCATATTTTCCCGAAAAAAATGGCAAAATACCAACTATAATGGCTGGCAAAAGCAAGATGCCAATTATTATTTAGATAATTTAGGCAATAAAATTGTCTTTGAATACAAGCTTAATAGACAAGCTGGCAATGGTTATTTTGGCAATCATAAAAAGATAGAATATGCCAACTCAAAAATTGAAGTTGTTAAAGAACTGGCTAACCATCCAAAAGATGATTGGTTAAAAGAAGATATTATTGAGCGAGAAAAGAAAATCAAATCTGATTTGATTGCTTTTTTTAATAAAAATAAGAGCATGCATGAGTAATAATTGCAGTTTACCCCCCGAATGGCAAGACTGGTTAGACACCAACATTAAGCGTCAAGTACCCCTAGCCATACTTGCCCAGACGCTCCGTGAACACGGCTTTGGCGACGCGGCGACCACTTTGATGGGTAATCCTACCACGCCTATCGCCCTGCCCTTTATAGACACCAATCAAAACAGCATACACCTTGATGACGGGCGGATGTGTCATATTACGATGGTGTGTGATAAGCCGTATTTGGTCGTCATTGATGGATTTTTAAGCCCTGATGAATGCCAGACGCTCATCAACTTATCCGAAAATAAATTTTTGGATGCGACCGTGGTTGATGACGCCACAGGCGATTTTGTCAAAAATCCACACCGCACCAGCATGAATACCGCCTTTATTCGTGGCGAAAACGCCTTTATCAGTAGCATAGAACAGCGTATCGCTAAGCTGATTCATTGGGACGTGGACAGGGGCGAAGGCGTGCAGGTACTTCGCTATGGCAAAGGGGGCGAGTACAAGGCGCATTTTGACTTTTTTGACCCCAATACCTTGGGCGGTCAAAAGCATATGAGGGTGGGGGGTCAGCGTGTGGGGACGTTTTTGATGTATCTGTCCGATGTGGACGCAGGTGGGGCGACACGTTTTCCCAGTGTCAATTTAGAAATTCGCCCCAAGGCAGGCATGGCGGTGTATTTTGCTGATGTGCTGCCCACAGGCGAGCCTGATAAGCTGTCTTTGCACGCCAGCATTCCAGTCATCACAGGCATCAAATATCTGGCAACCAAGTGGCTAAGGCAGCACCCTTATGGATAGATTGGCAGAGTTTATGACAAGAGAGGGGCAGACATGAACACCATCAAGCCCTTATTTGAATCGGCAAATGCCCTACTCATCACCGCAGGGGCGGGCATGGGGGTGGATTCTGGCTTGCCTGACTTTCGGGGGAATGCAGGCATGTGGCAAGCCTATCCTGAGCTTGGGCGACGGCGGATAGATTTTACTGCCATCGCCAACCCCCAAGCGTTCAAGAATCATCCGCGTCTGGCTTGGGGGTTTTATGGTCATCGCCTTGATTTGTATCGTCGCACCCTGCCTCACAGAGGCTTTGGGCGACTGCTTGACATCGCTGATAAACGAAATTTGCCCTATTTTATTTTTACCAGTAATGTAGATGGTCAATTTGCCAAAGCAGGATTTGACCCCAAACACATCTATGAATGTCACGGCTCCATTCATCATCTGCAATGTGCCACGCCTTGCTCTGATGAGATTTGGGAGGCGGACATCACGCCCGTGATTGATGCTGATCACTGTGAGTGGCTTGGTGAACTGCCAACGTGTCCACACTGTGGCGGTTTGGCCCGCCCTAATATCTTGATGTTTGGCGATTGGGCGTGGCTTGCCCATCGGAGCGACCAACAAGAACAAAGGCTGCGTCAGTTTTTAAACACGCACGACAATCCTGTGGTGATTGAGCTAGGTGCAGGAGTCGCCATTCCAACGGTGCGTCATTTTGGCGAGCGGTTTACCCCGCGGCTCATCCGCATCAATCCCAGAGACGGCAGTGTGCCTAAGGGTGCCATCACACTGCCCACTACTGCCAAGGCTGGAATAGATCAGATTTGGCAGGCACTCAATTAATGCTTGCAATTCTTCAAAATCATGCTATAATACACGCCTATTCGGGGTGTAGCGCAGCTTGGTAGCGCACTTGCATGGGGTGCAAGGGGTCGCGAGTTCGAATCCCGCCACTCCGACCATATCATAATTTAGGGCTATCTGTCATTGCACGATAGCCCTTTATTTATTGGTGATTTTGCTGTCTCTGGCGATTACCCTAATCCGTCAATCCGTCGCATATCATTTAATTGTTATACCAACTTAACCCCAAACCACACCAAAACTATGCTACAATACCCCTATGGCGTATTCAGTAGAACTCAAACAAA
>JBHCFR010000090.1:0-4399 GCA_041801945.1 Moraxella sp.
CTTGCCATGATTTTTGAAAAATCAAGCACTCGCACCCGTGTCTCCTTTGAGACAGGCATGGGACAGTTTGGCGGACAGGCATTGTTCTTGTCACCTAATGATACCCAGCTTGGGCGTGGTGAGCCAATCGAGGATTCGGCACGTGTGATCAGCTCCATGACCGACATTGTGATGATTCGCACTTTTGCTCATGAGCGTGTGACAACCTTTGCCAAACATTCAAGCGTACCTGTCATCAATGCCCTAACCGATGATTATCATCCTTGCCAACTTCTTGCTGATATGCAGACCTTTTTTGAACACAGAGGCGACATCAAAGGCAAGACCGTCGCATGGGTTGGCGATGGTAATAACATGTGTAACTCTTATATCCTAGCCGCTGAGCAGTTTGATTTTCATCTGAACATTGCCACCCCAAAAGGCTATGAGCCAAACCATGAGCTGACCTCCCGATACGCTCATCGCCTAACCCTAGCCAACAGCGTCTCTCATGCTGTCAAAGACGCTCATCTGGTGGTGACAGATGTCTGGGCGAGCATGGGTCAAGAGAGCGAACAAAAACAGCGCGAGGCGGACTTTGCAGGTTTTCAAATCACCCCTGCCCTGCTAGATACTGCCGATAAAGACGTGGTATTCATGCATTGTCTGCCTGCTCATCGTGGCGAAGAGATTAGCCACGATTTATTAGACGATCCTCGTTCGGTGGTCTGGGATGAAGCAGAAAACCGCCTTCATGCCCAAAAAGCCTTGATGGAGTTTTTATTGCACTTGAATTCTCAAACCAATTGCAACATCTTCCCAAAGTAGACCTCATAAGGCGTTAACCAGTTCAAGCACTTGCGAGGTCTTTTGTTTAACTCAGCTACTTTGTTATTAATATCATCATCACACCATTGGTTTAAGTCTTGATGTTTGGGAAAATACTCTCTTAACAAACCATTGGTATTCTCATTAGACCCTCTTTGCCAAGGCTCGCTAGGTTTTGGAAAGTAAAAGGTTGCACCGAGTACTTGACTGATTGTTTGATGTCTGGCAAATTCTTTACCCCTATCAGGGGTGATGGTGTAAGTTTTGACATCCTTTAACAAGTCAATCATGGCTGTTTGTACATGAATGGCTTTTTTGGCAGGTAGTTTTTGACACCATAGATAGCGACTTTTTCTGTCTACCAGTGTTAATAAACAAGCACCACCTGTCTTTCCCAGCATGGTATCGGCTTCTATATCACCCAATCTTTGTCTGTCATTGGCAATCGTTGGGCGTTCTGATAGTTCATGACCAATCTTGATTTTACCACGCTTTTCTTCATGCGTGTTAGTGTGTCTTGCTTTGCCTCTATGGCGTAAGTAGCGATGTGCTAATCTGCCTTTATCGTTGAATATGCCACGATAAATGGCTCGGTAGATGGTATTGACACTAATCACACGCTGGGTTGTTTCAAGCTGCAAGCGATGAGCAATTTGTTCTGGCGACCATCTTGTTGCCAAAAACTTGTGCTTCACCAGTTGATACAGTTCTATATCATCAAGTTTAAATTTTGGTTTGCATCGCACTCTTCTTTCTACGATAAGCTATTGTGGCAAGATGGGCATGGTAAGTGTCATGATCTTGCTTGTTTCTTGACAACTCTCGCATGATGGTTGAGCGATGTCTTCCAAGTGTGCGTGCAATATCAGCAAAGCTTTTACCTTGTGCAGATAAAACCATTATGATTTCACGCTCATCTATGCTAAGATGTTTATAAGTACTCATCTCT
This sequence comes from Moraxella sp., assembly GCA_041801945.1. Taxonomy (GTDB): domain Bacteria; phylum Pseudomonadota; class Gammaproteobacteria; order Pseudomonadales; family Moraxellaceae; genus Moraxella. Next base: position 1,757 of record JBHCFR010000090.1, read on the forward strand.
TTTCTCATAATTTGTGTGGTAACAATATTATAAGTGAAGTATGAGTACTTTTTATTGGGGTTTGTTGCGGTTAGATTGTATATTCAAGCAAGATAAAATCAATCTTTAAGCCATACCGACCATAAAAACCCATGAATCACGCCCTTGATTCATGGGTTTTTAGTCTATTCATCTTATGCAAGCAGCTGTGGGAAGATGTTTCGCAGCCCATTTACCAAAATCTCAATCGCCACTGCCGCAAGTAACATGCCCATGATACGACTTAAAATATTAAGCCCTGTCTCCCCCAGAAAACGGCTGATTTTCCCTGCCGCCATCAAAGAAGCATAACAAATCAGGCTGATGCATAGCCCTGCTAAGATAATCGTGCCCACCTGAAACATGCCCTTAACCTGACTAGAATAGATGATGACGGTTGAGATACCCCCCGGTCCTATCATCATCGGAATAGCAAGAGGGACAACCGCAGACGCCGTCAAAGAAGAACTTACCTCCACCTCGTTTTCATTGGGTTTGACAGGATTACCCCCTCCGTTCATCATGCTGATGGCAATCAAAAACACCAAGATACCACCTGCCACCTGAAATGACCCCACCGAGATACCGAGCACCCTAAGCAGGTTCTCTCCTAAGATGGTAAAAAAGGCAATAGAAACAAACACTGTCAAACAGGCGATTTGAGCGACCCTTTGGCGATCGCTGGCAGGATAGCCGTTGGTGATGTTTAAAAACAATCCCAAGGCACTAAACGGATTGATGAGCACCATAAAGGCAAGAATAATCTTGATGAGCTCGGCGTCCATAACATGTCCTAAATAAATAATGGGAGGTGACATAACCAGCTGATGATTTGGCAGATGAGGGTTATGTGTCTTGACATAAAATAAGACAGCACTCCCTCATCTGCTAGCATGAAGCTCACAAGGCGTGATGTCTTTTAAAACTAAAAGACCATCTCCTTTCTTTTTCAATAAATGGTCGGTAAATGGTCTGTCAATGCAGGCATATTTTACCATGACTTCACAGTTTTCCCAATGACGAACATGGATGAGAATCCCTCATATGCCAAAGCATCAATTCTTTATCTTGTGACAGATTTTGTGATGGCTGTCAAATCATTCATTTTATGATAAAATTAATGAGCTTATTCTCTTACGGTCTGCCCTCCATGACGACTTCTGTGACACCCTTTGACATTGCCCATTCTGCTGATTTTTCCCACCAAAAAGCTGTCGTCCTATTTTCAGGAGGGCTAGATTCTACTACTTGCCTGTATTGGGCGAAATCTGCCTTTCAAGAAATTAGTGCCATCAGTTTTCGCTATGGACAGCGTCATTCTAGCGAACTTCACGCCTCCGCCAACATCGCACGCACTTTGGGCGTCACACATCGCATCATTGATATTGACATCGCCCAGCTTGGTGGCTCTGCATTGACCGACACCGCCATTGAAGTGCCTGATTATGATGCCAATTCTGATGCTGTGCCTGTCACCTATGTGCCTGCTCGTAACACGATTTTTTTATCCTATGCCTTAGCTGTCGCAGAGGTCACAGGGGCGAATGCCATCATCATCGGGGTCAGCTCGGTGGATTTTTCGGGTTATCCTGACTGCCGTCCTGACTATATTGACGCTTTTGAAGTCATGGCAAATCTTGCCACCGTGGCAGGGCGTGCTGGCAGACGCTTATCCATCATCGCCCCACTACAACGCCTGTCAAAAGCCCAGACCTTGACACTAGGTCTATCGCTTGGCGTGGACTACGCCCAAACGGTCTCTTGTTATCGTGCCGATAGCGACGGACGAGCTTGTGGCATCTGTGACAGTTGCACTTTGCGTCGTCAGGGTTTTGTGCAGGCGGGTGTGCCTGACCCCACTCGTTATCAGCCATCATAGACATGATGAAGATGACCCAATCTACTCACTCAATTAAAAACCACTTGAATTTGATGCCCCTCTCTGTTAATATAAATATACCGACCAGTCGGTTTTATTATATTAAAGAGTGCTTTATGTCGCCCTCCATCGCTTATACCTTACTTGCCATCGCCATCATCAGTGAGGTAACAGGTTCTACTTTTTTGGCAAAATCAGAAGGGTTTAGTAAGCTTCTTCCTACCAGCATCACGCTCATCTGCTTTGCCATCGCCTTTTATCTACTGTCTCATGCCATCAAGGTCATACCCCTTGGCATGGCTTATGCCATCTGGTCAGGTGTCGGCATCGTGTTGACCGCCTTGATTGGGCTGTTTGTCCTAAAACAGCCCTTGGACTTGCCTGCCGTCGTCGGCATTGTTTTTATTGTTGTCGGTGTCGTGATTATGAATGTGTTTTCATCTGCCGCAGCACACTGATTTTTCGCCCACCCTCAAGAGAATGCCATGCAAAAAATTTTATTTGACACCCCCAATACACCAAGTGCCGCCAAGGATCATAAACGCAAAAATAACCCCGAACGTTTACGCCACACCCTCCTAATCTGTGCCAAAAACCTCATGCTAGATGCTGGCATCAGCCACCTATCCATGCAGAGAGTCGCCGACATGGCAGGGGTCAGTAAAGGCGGCTTGTTTCATCATTTTAAGTCCAAAGAGGCGTTGGTGTTCGGCGTGGTAGAGCTGTTCATCGCCCAAGTCAATACC
>JBHCFR010000091.1:0-3155 GCA_041801945.1 Moraxella sp.
ATAGGGCAGATTTCATGATGGGGTAGTACGGTGATGGTTACCATAGATATCGTCACTTCTATTTTAAAAGATGAAATTAAGTTTATTGCCAGTCACTTGTTTTGGTGCCAGCAAGAGCCTGTTTGACATTTTGATTCATGATAAGAGAGGCAAATGCGTCCGACAGAGGTTTTAGTTGGGTCACAGCTTGGTCTAACACCGCTTTATCATCACTGGCGAGAGCTGATTTGACGGCGTGCATTTCTTGGACGAGCTGAGCTTTGGCAGCGTCATCAAGCAGCCCCCCAAACTCTGTCAGTGTCGATTCTAGTGCCAAAAGCTCACGTTCAGCCTCTACTCGTGCCTCAATGAGCATGCGTTTTTCTTTATCGGCTTTGGCATGAGTGAAGCCCGCCTTTAACAGTGCCTCTTGCTGCTCTTCGGTCAGACCATAGCTTGGGACGACATCAATCTTACTGGCGGACTTAGTGCTAAGCTCCATGGCAGAGACAGTCAGCTGACCATTGGCATCTATGGCAAAGGTCACTTCAACCCGTGCCAGCCCCGCTTTCATCGCAGGAATGCCTGTCAGGGTAAACTGAGCAAGCGTACGACAATCCGCCACCGTCTCACGCTCACCTTGCACCACATGAATCACCATGCCTGTCTGACCATCGGTATGCGTGGTGAATATCTGGCGACGTGTCACAGGGATGGGCGTATTCCTTGGGATGATGACCTCGGTCAGCCCGCCCATGGTTTCTAGTCCGAGTGATAAGGGGGTGACATCCAGTAAGAGTAAGTTGTCATCATTTTTGTGCACAAGCTGATGAGCAAGTCGGGCAGCCCCAAGAGCCACCACCTCATCAGGATTGATGGAGCACAAAGGCTCTTTGTCAAAAAAGTTTTGTAGGGCTTGTTTGATGATGGGCATGCGAGTAGAGCCGCCAACCAACACCACCTGAGTGATGTCTTCTTTGTTTAGGCGAGCATCAGATAATACTTGTTCACAGATTTGTAGGCTACGACGAATGACCGGATTGCAAATCTGGGCTAGGTCATCACGAGTCAGTAGGGTGTTAAATGGCGTGCCATTGATTTCAATATCCACCGACACCGCTTGTCTTATGGACAGCGTTTGTTTGTAGCTTTTGGCAAGTTTGGCAAGGTGGTTTTTTTGTTCATTATCCACCTCTTTGGGATCGATGTTGGCTGACATGATGAAATGATGAGCAATCAGACGGTCAATGTCATCGCCGCCCAGTGCCGAATTTCCGCCTGTCGCCAGAACTTCAAAGACACCATCGGTCAGATGTAGTACTGACACATCAAAGGTGCCGCCCCCCAAATCATAGATGAGATAGTTGCCCATCTTCGTGGATTTGTCCAGTCCATAAGCGATGGCAGCAGCGGTTGGCTCGTTGAGCAGGCGTAGCACATTTAGCCCGATGCTTGCTCCTGCATCTTTGGTGGCCTGTCTTTGAGCTTCATCAAAGTAGGCAGGGACGGTGATGACCGCACCTTGTATGCTGTTTGCAGGTAGGCTCGCCTTGGCGTGTGCATAGAGCTTGGCTAGGATATGAGCAGAAGTCTCTACGGGAGATTTTTCACCTTGTGCGGTCACAAAGGCGGGCATGGCGTCATGTTCGCCAACTAGCGTATAAGGATGGCTAAACTTGATGTCACCCAGCGATCTGCCCATGAAGCGTTTGGCAGAGAAAATGGTGTTTTTGGCATCACGATGGACTAAGGCGTCTTTACCAACAATAGGGGTGTCTGATTTGTCGCCATAATAGACCACGCTCGGCAGTAGAGGGGTGTCACCAAAGGGCAACACGTCGGCACGCCCTGAACGCACCACGCCCACCAGTGAGTGTGTGGTACCAAGGTCTATGCCTAGGGCGTATTCATGTTCGTGGGGGTTCTTGGATTGATTGGGTTCACTGATTTGAAGTAGAGACATAGGGTTGTTTTTTAAATAGGGTTTTAAATTAGCCAAATTCGGCACAAATCATTGGAGCATGGCGGCACATAGCAATGCCCAAAGTCAAACATCAATTTTTGGTATCGTTTTTATTTTTTAATCAAATCATACATACAAATCATCATCCGCCTCATCGGGCTGATGATGCAACTGTTTGGTGACATCATCATGCAAATTTGCCAAAAACTTTAATTTTTGGGCTTGTGTTTGGGCAGAGAGCCAATCACGGTGTTGGTAGTCGTGATGAAAGTTGGCAGCGATGGTCGTCATGAGTGTGCTAACTTCGTTGCCGATTTGCTTGATTTTGGGGAGATCATGATCTATCACGGCATCTTCTAAATCCATGCGATGAGTCATCATTTGCATCAAAAATGACTCATCGGCGATGGACTTGTCCGAATCAAAGCTGACATCACGCATTTCAAGCAAATAAACCGCACGACTGTCATCACGATTGAGGGTGGTGTAGGCGTGATTGATGAGAGCGGTGTTTTGCTCAGCGACCAGCTTCTCATCGCTATTGTCTGGGTGATGCTGCTTTTGCAGTTGTAAAAAGGCAGCTTTTAACGCGGTTTTATCAATGCCGAAATCCACAGGCAAACCAAACAATCCAAAAAAATCATGAGTCATCAGTGCTACACCGTAAAGGACTCGCCGCAGCCGCATTCGCCGGTTTGATTGGGATTGGTGAACTTAAAGCCAGAGTTTAGCCCTTCGGTGACATAGTCCATTTGCAATCCATCCAAATAGACCATGCTTTTGGGGTCCACGAATACGCCCACGCCATCATTATCAAAGCGGATATCGCTATCGTCAGGCGTGTCCACGAATTCTAGTACATAGGCAAGTCCTGAGCAGCCCGCTGTTCGCACGCCCACACGAATGCCTACGCCACTGCCACGACTGGCCAAAAAGTCTTTGACATGCGTTACCGCTCGGTCTGTCAGAGTAATCACAAATCTCTCCTAAGTGACTAAATTTATGAATTCATCATCAACATGAGTGCCATTTACCACAAGCATTAGACGCCTGCTGTTTTGGACTGGTAATCATCAATTGCTGCCTTAATGGCATCTTCGGCAAGCACTGAGCAATGCACCTTAACAGGGGGTAGGGCAAGCTCTTTGGCAATGTCTATGTTCTTAATCTCGCGAGCCTGATCAATGGTTTTGCCTTTGAGCCATTCAGTCAC
>JBHCFR010000092.1:0-4169 GCA_041801945.1 Moraxella sp.
GCAAGGCAGACGAGCTGTATTTACCCCTCATCGCCGATAAAGATTGGCAAATGGTGGTGTTAGACAGTCATGTTGACGATAAAGTGTTTAATACCTTGATGGCAAGTTTATTAAATTGTTGTTATGACGGCAAGCCCATTGACAGTCAATTTATTGTTAATATGATGACCGATGACGAGATGGCGTTAGGTGGCGGACTGCGATTGACCATGAATGACAAAACAATCAGCCCATCTTGCTGTGCCGAATTTTTGGATTTTAAAGCGTGGGCAAGCATTTGTCATGGCAAAAAACCCGATCTTTGGCTCGGTCATGACCCAACACCGTTCATTCGCTATCGGCAAAATGATATTTTTGTGGTATCTGACGGCGACCCTTTTGATGAATCACAAGATGTCTTTGAATTAAAATTTACCCATCAAGAATATTACCAAGCCTTTCAAAAAGTACAGAATGATATTTTTGCAATTTGTCAATTTAGCAAAACTTGGGCGGTAAAATATCTAGCCAAAGACTTGCAAGTACCTTTTATTCAGGCATTTTATCATTATATGGGAGAGAAGGATGTGATATAATGAGCGATGCCTTAACGATTTGGGGGCATGAGCGATTTTCACTTTCTACTTAATTTGATACTAAGGAACTTCTATGTGCGGTATCGTTGGAGCTATTCGTAAACACGCCAATGTGGTGGATTTTTTAACAGACGGACTAAAACGTCTGGAATATCGAGGTTATGATTCCTCAGGCATTGCGGTGTATAGCGATGCGGAGAATAAAATTAAACGCGTCCGTCGTGTGGGGCGTGTGGCTCTCATGGAAGAGGCAGTCAAACAAAAAGGACTGACAGGTCATATCGGCATCGGTCATACGCGCTGGGCGACCCATGGAGGGGTGACAGAGCCAAATGCTCATCCGCACATCTCAGGCGGTCTGATTTCGGTGGTGCATAACGGCATTATTGAGAATTTTGAAACCGAACGCACACGTTTGGAGGGTCTAGGATATCAGTTTGAATCACAAACTGACACGGAGGTTATCGCTCATAGCGTCTGCCACGAGTATGAGAATAACGGCAAGGACTTATATCGGGCGGTACAGACGGCGTGCAGCCGCTTTCACGGTGCGTTTGCCATTGCCGTGATGTGCCATGACGATCCTAGCCACATGGTCGTGGCTCGCATGGGTTGCCCACTTTTGGTGGCGTTTGGCGATGAAGAGGTGTTTATCGCCTCTGATGTGTCAGCGGTGATTGCGTTTACTCGCCGTGTTAGTTATTTGGAAGATGGCGACATTGCCTTGTTGTCTGCTGATGGCATAGAAGTGCTCCTAGATAAACATGGCAATCACGCCAATCGTGAGGTCAAGCTGTCTGAGCTGTCGTTAGCAAGCTTAGAGTTGGGTGGTTATAGTCACTTCATGCAAAAAGAGATTTATGAGCAGCCCAAAGCAGTGGCGGATACTGCAGAGATTTTCTTGGATGGTGGATTCATTCCAGAAAACTTTGGCGAGGATGCCCCCGCCATTTTTGATCAAATAAACAGCATTAAAATTTTAGCCTGTGGCACCTCTTATTATGCGGCATTGACGGGTAAATATTGGCTGGAATCTATCGCCAAAATCCGCACCGATGTGGAGATTGCCAGTGAATACCGCTATCGTGACGTCATCGCCAACCCTAATGAGCTCATCATCACCATCAGTCAGTCAGGTGAGACGCTAGACACCATGGAAGCCCTAAAATACGCCCAAAGCCAAGGGCATGTTCACAGCTTATCTATCTGTAATGTGTTGGAATCTGCCTTGCCCAGAGCCAGCACCCTTGCCATTTATACCCGAGCGGGGGCAGAGATTGGTGTGGCGAGCACCAAAGCTTTTACCACGCAGCTCGTGATTTTATTTGGGTTGGCGGTGACACTGGGCAAGCTGCGTCAGTGTGTTTCGGGTGATGAGTTGGTGGGTTATGCCGATGATTTGCGTCAGCTGCCAGGCAGCATACAGCACGCCCTAAACCTAGAACCCCAGCTTGCGGTGTGGGCAAAAGAGTTTGCCACCAAATCATCGGCACTGTTTTTGGGGCGTGGTATCCATTATCCGATTGCCTTAGAAGGGGCGTTAAAACTAAAAGAGCTGACCTACATCCATGCCGAAGCTTATCCTGCAGGTGAATTAAAACATGGTCCTTTGGCACTGGTGGATGAGAACATGCCTGTGGTGGTCATCGCCCCAAATGATAAGCTCTTGGATAAAGTTAAGGCAAACATGCAGGAAGTCGGTGCTAGAGGAGGCGAACTGTTCGTGCTGTCTGATCTTGATAGTGACTTTGCCGAGACAGAAGGTGTGCATGTCATACGCACACCACGTCACATCGGAGTGTTATCACCCATCGTGCATACGATAGCGGTGCAGCTCTTATCTTATCATGTCGCTTTGGTGCGTGGCACGGATGTGGACAAGCCGAGAAACTTGGCAAAAAGTGTGACGGTGGAGTAAGCCAAAAAGCCATTTGCCATGGGATTAATCCACAACCACAAGCAAGCTGACAAGAAACCTAACGCCCCTTAAACATGGGGGCGGTAGAGAGGGAGTAAAATGGGGCAATAATCACAGCACGTCATCCACCTCGTGACACCTCTGATGGTGGAGGATAAGTCATCAGAGGAAATGCTGATAGGCACCTTATAGATTCTAATTGCTCATAGATAATCAATGACACCTCGCCTGCAAGACGCTATTGGCTTTTTGCTAAGTGTCATGCCAATTACCCTTGGCTTGAAGTTGATACAATAACAACTTTTGCCCAAGGGTTGATGTGTTTATATTGGTACTAGCGAAATTCAAGCCCATTATTGCCCTCGGCAATTTGACTTGCACTAATGCCCATCTTGCCAAGCGCTTGTTTGGCACCATTGACGCTTTGGTTAATGTATTGACGATTATTCATTTGTATGGCTTCTAGGTACATTGCCATCTGCAAGCTGCCCGCCCAATACAAAGTTTCAGCCATTTCCTGTTTTTGGGCATTACTTAGCGAAGATAGACTGGGGTTGCTGCCAATAGATTCTTGTAGCTGCTTGACCAAGCCATGTGCTTTGAGCTGTGCCAAATTTTTTTGCTGACTGATACCATAATTCACCACAACCCAGTAACCCATGGCGGTGGCAAGACTGTTGGGTTCGTACCCATCAGATTTGAGGGCATTTTTTACTTGACCAATTAAATTAGCTTTGGCAAGTTGATTAAGATTGCTTTCGGTCTGATTATTAAGATTGCCAGAAGATTTTAGGTCATTACGCATTGCCTGTATCATTTGGTTATTGACTTGATTGCTGATACCAGAAGAATAGGTATAGCGATGGGCGGTGCTACTGTTGGCATTACTGCTACTTTTGGTGGTTTTTTGAGTTGTCTTGGTGCTGGTTTTTTGACTGCTTTTTTTGGCACCCTTATAGGCTGTGTCGTATTTTTCTTGATTCTCCCAAAGATTTCTTTGAAAGGCATTATCCACATAATAAGTGGCAAAATAATTATCTGCCATATAACCATAATCAAAAGCCTGAGCAGGCGAAATCATGGCAATGGGTGTAATAAATAAAGTGGCGGCAAGCACGTAGGGTTTTAGGGCAATGGTCATTACAATCTCCTTAACTGTGCCAAAATTGGTGTGAACAATGAGTCAATAAAACTATGTTAAGATAATTCTATAAACATAGTTTAGCTAGTCTAACAGAGTGCAAGTAGAGAGTAAAAGCTGAGTTTGTTGAGAAGTTGTAAGATAATATTGTTGGATTATTTTTAAGTAGAATAAAGTATAAAAACCCTTACGGTTAAGTAAGGGTTTTTGAATATGGCTCCCCAACCTGGGCTCGAACCAGGGACACACGGATTAACAGTCCGATGCTCTACCGACTGAGCTATTGGGGAATAACTTGTCGTATTAAGTGATTGCGTATTATATCGGTTTTTTAAATTTTGTCAAGAAATTTTTTAAAAATCATCAAAAGTTTGAGGGGAAAAAATAATATGAAAAATCAATGACTTGAATATAAAACACAAAAACCGAAACATCGCTGTCAAGTGTTTCCCATGAACCATGAAGTTCAAGGCGGGTGAATCTTTGTTGTTTTAGGTTTCCCGAGACATTAAAAATGCGGGCATACACACCACAA
>JBHCFR010000093.1:0-6418 GCA_041801945.1 Moraxella sp.
CAAAACATAAGGCACACAACGATGACAACCCAAACCCCCATCACCAAGCCGCCTATGTCAAAGCCGCTTTTTTAAATGCGATTGTCAAAGGCGAGGCATCATCGCCACTGGTCACCAAAGAGCGTGCAGTTTATTTGCTTGGTACGATGCTAGGCGGTTATAACGTCGCTCCATTGGTGGAGCTTCTAGATGATGCCGAACTTGGCGGATTGGCGGCAGATGCCTTGAAAAAAACGCTACTCGTGTTTGATGCCTTTCATGATGTGGAAGAAAAAGCCAAAGCAGGCAACGCCAATGCCAAGGCGGTATTACAGTCATGGGCAGATGCTGAGTGGTTCACCAGTCGCCCTGATGTGCCAAGCGAGATGAAAATCACCGTCTTTAAAGTCACTGGCGAGACCAATACCGACGATTTGTCCCCTGCCCAAGATGCGTGGAGTCGCCCTGACATTCCTCTGCATGCCAATGCCATGCTAAAAAATGAGCGTGACGGCATCAACCCTGAAAAAGCAGGCGAGGTAGGACCGCTTAGCCAAATCAAAGAACTCGTCGCCCGTGGCAACCCTGTGGCCTACGTGGGCGATGTGGTCGGGACAGGTTCAAGCCGTAAGTCTGCGACCAACTCCGTGCTTTGGTTCTTTGGCGATGACATTCCGCACATCCCCAATAAGCGTGATGGCGGTGTGTGTCTAGGCGGTAAAATTGCACCGATTTTCTTTAACACCATGGAAGATGCAGGGGCATTGCCTGTGGAGATTGACGTTGCTGACATGAATATGGGCGATGAAATCACCCTAAAAATTGATCATGACAACGCCACCGTCACTGCGTTCAAAGAGGGCAATCAAATCGCCCAAAGCCAACTAAAAACCCCTGTGCTGCTAGATGAAGTCCGTGCAGGTGGTCGTATTAACCTCATCATTGGTCGTAACTTGACAAGCAAAGCACGTGAGGCGTTAGGTCTTGAACCCTCTACTTTGTTCCGCACACCAGAGCAACCTGCCGATACTGGCAAAGGCTTTACCCTTGCCCAAAAAATGGTCGGTCGTGCTTGTGGACTGCCTGAGGGTCAAGGCATCCGCCCTGGCACTTACTGCGAGCCTAAGATGACCACCGTTGGTTCACAAGACACCACAGGTCCGATGACTCGTGATGAACTCAAAGACTTGGCGTGTCTTGGCTTCTCATCTGACTTAGTCATGCAGTCATTCTGCCACACTGCTGCCTATCCTAAGCCCATTGACGTGGTCACACACCACACCCTGCCTGACTTTATCATGAACCGTGGCGGTGTCTCTCTACGTCCAGGGGATGGCGTGATTCACTCATGGCTAAACCGCATGCTACTGCCTGACACCGTGGGTACGGGTGGTGACAGTCATACTCGCTTCCCAATCGGTATCTCGTTCCCAGCAGGTTCAGGTCTGGTGGCATTTGCAGCGGCGACAGGAGTCATGCCTCTTGACATGCCTGAGTCGGTGTTGGTTAAATTCAAAGGTAAAATGCAACCAGGTATTACGCTGCGTGATTTGGTGCATGCCATCCCTTATTACGCCATCAAAGAGGGCGATTTGACCGTTGAGAAAAAAGGCAAAAAGAACATCTTCTCAGGTCGTATTTTAGAGATTGATCTGACCGAGATGGAAAATGATTTGACCGTTGAGCAAGCATTTGAACTCTCTGATGCCTCAGCAGAACGCTCGGCAGCAGGCTGTGCCATCACGGTATCAGAGGAGAAAGTGGCAGAATACCTACGCTCTAACATCGTCATGCTCAAATGGATGATTGCCGAGGGTTATGGTGACGCTCGCACACTGGCTCGTCGTGCCGAAAACATGCAAAAATGGCTAGACAATCCAAGCCTGCTAAAAGCCGATGCTGATGCTGAATACACCAAGGTCTATGAGATTGATCTGGCAGACATCAAAGAGCCAATCCTATGCTGCCCGAACGATCCAGACGATGCCAAACTGCTCTCAGAAGTGGCGGGCGATAAGATTGATGAAGTCTTTATCGGTTCTTGCATGACCAACATCGGACATTTCCGTGCAGCAGGTAAGCTACTCCAAGAAGTGCCAGCAGGCAGCCTGTCTACTCGTCTGTGGATAGCCCCACCAACCAAAATGGACGAGCGTCAGCTGATGGACGAGGGTTATTACAACACCTACGCCCAAGCAGGGGCAAGAACCGAAATGCCAGGTTGTTCGCTGTGCATGGGTAACCAAGCCCGTATCGCACCAAACAGCACTGCGGTGTCCACCTCTACACGTAATTTCCCTAACCGTCTGGGTCAAGGTGCGAACGTGTATCTGGCATCGGCAGAGCTCGCTTCTGTGGCATCAGTACTGGGCAGGCTGCCCACCGTGGAGGAGTACATGGCATACGCTGGTAAATTGGCGTCCATGGAGGCCGAAGTTTATAACTATCTAAACTTTGACCAAATGTCTGAATATACCGAAAAATCGGACAAAATCAGTGTGGCTCAATTAACCTAATGAAAGCCAAGGCTTGATAAAAACACCGTCATGACTATGGCGGTGTTTTTGCTAGAAATATTTGGGAGGTATTCATGATATTGTGGTTTATTCTCTTTGCTGTCATCACGATCATTTGCTATTGGCTAATTTATGGCGATGGTGCAGCGTGGTTATCCCCTGTCAGCGACAGTTGGCTCGCGTGGATGATGCTTGATGGTTGGGCAGGAGGTGAGAGATGGATAAAGTTTGTGGCGTGGGTGATTTGGCTTATCTCTTTGGGTGTCTTTATATACGGCATGGTGCATCCTGAGTTTCGCCATGAGTATGTGGGAAGTTGAGCATTTTTATGTCTATTCGCTTAAAAAATATTTGGTGCCAACGAGTGACCAGATAAAAACTGTGATAGAATAAAGGGTTTACAAAAACCAACAAAACATAAGGCACACAACGATGACAACCCAAACCCCCATCACCTTTACCCCCATGACCTTTCAAGAGATTATCCTAACCCTACAAAACTACTGGGCAGAGCGTGGCTGCGTGATTTTGCAGCCTTATGACATGGAGATGGGTGCAGGCACGTTTCACACTGCCACCTTTTTGCGTGCTTTGACTCCCGAAAAGTGGAACGCCGCCTATGTGCAGCCGTCTCGCCGTCCCACCGATGGGCGTTATGGTGATAACCCCAACCGTTTGCAGCATTATTATCAGTTCCAAGTGGTCTTAAAGCCCAATCCTGCCAATATCCAAGAGTTGTATTTGGGCTCGCTTCACGCGCTTGGCATTGATACTTTAACTCACGATGTGCGTTTTGTAGAAGACAACTGGGAGAGTCCCACCTTAGGGGCGTGGGGCTTGGGATGGGAAGTGTGGCTAAACGGCATGGAAGTGACGCAGTTTACTTATTTTCAGCAGGTGGGCGGTATTGAGTGCTTTCCTGTCACAGGTGAGATTACTTATGGGCTTGAACGCCTTGCCATGTACATTCAAGGTGTGGACAGTGTCTATGATCTCGTGTGGACAGATGGCGAGTTTGGGCGAGTGACTTATGGCGATGTGTTCCACCAAAACGAAGTGGAGCAGTCCACTTATAACTTTGAATATGCTAACGTGGATAAGCTGTTTGAGCTGTTTGATTTTTATGAACAAGAAGCCGATAGATTGGTGGCGGCGAATCTGCCCCTGCCTGCCTATGAGATGGTATTAAAGGCAAGTCATACCTTTAACCTACTGGACGCACGTGGGGCGATTAGTGTCACCGAACGCCAACGCTTTATTCTAAGAGTGCGTACATTGGCTCGTCAAGTGGCGGAGAGTTATACCAAGGCACGCGCCAAATTGGGCTTTCCCTTGGCGGATGAAGCACATAAGGCGGAAGCGCTTGAGAAGTGGTTGGTGAAAGAGGGCGAATAAGATGATTGGGAAATTTTTAATTAACTTGTTGCTGGGGTTTGGTGTGTTTGCAAGTGTTAATGCTCATGCAGCTTTGGATTATTGGCATATCAAAGAAAGCAATCCCAAGGAATACACTTACAATATTGTTACATCTAGACCTAATTTTTTTAAGATAAGCATTAAATGCTATCCGAACGATGTGAATAAACCTATTATTAGTTTTGGTTATAGAGATAAAATCAGTAATACAGTTATTGAAAAGCCTTTAACTAATAATGTTGAATATACCTTTGTTGTTGATAATCTGACAGTTAAGCCACAAGCAAACGATGTGTTTAAAATGATGTTTATCAATAAAATTGGTAATGCTGAGACGATTTCTGTGGTTGATAAAGATGATGAAATTTTAGCATTATTCACACCATTTAATACAGCACCAAATTTAGCAAAAAATTGCACTATGGTAAAAGAGTAATATTATTTTTTTGAATAAGGTTAAAAAATGAGCACCGCAAGTTTTGACAAACAATTTATTGTTCGTGATGAAAAGGCGATTGAGCAATTTCTGTATGATTTGGAAAATGCCAAGCCGCCAAAACAAATTAATCTTGAACCTACCCAAGATGAAATTGAACAAAAAACTAAGGTATTGGCATTATTGCAAAAGCGAATGAGTAAGCAATGCTGACCGTCATTGCATTGCAGGAGCTGTATAATACGCAGGGCTATCATAAAGAACAAATACAACTTTTGTTAAAGGAATTTGCTTGCCCAAAAAATATTGATGTAGAAAGATTTTTGCACCAAAAAGCCTTGCGTTTTGAAGAAAGTCATAATGCTAGAACTTATTTGATTTTATCCGAAATGAGCGAAATATTAGCGTATTTTTCGTTATCATTTAAGGAAGTGGATTTGCAAGTGGATAAAATGAGCAAATCTGAAATCAAAAATTTGGACGGCATTAATAAAAATGCCAACAAAATCCGAGTATTTTTGATTGGACAAATTGGTAAAAATAGCTTGATTGCCCACAATCCAATTAAATTAATAGATATTTTTAATGAAATTGAGAAAATATTACTAAAAGCCAAACAGTTAATTGGCGGTCGTGCCGTTATATTGGAATGTCAGCCTATTCAAAAACTTCTTGATTTGTACGAATGCCATGAGTTCAAACAATTGGCTGTTGTCAATAATGATGAAATGCTGACCCTTTATCGGGTGTTGTAATTTAAAATTTAAATAAAAAGGTAAAACATGACCACAATCCTATTTGAACTGGGTACCGAAGAGCTACCCCCAAAATCCCTAAAACCCTTGCGTGATGCCCTGCACACTCATGTAGAGACAGCCCTGCATGAACACAACGTCGCCTTTGATGGCATCAAGGCATTTGCCGCCCCCCGCCGTCTTGCCCTACAAATCACAGGCACAGCGACCACCACGCCCGACAAGCTAGAAACCAAAAAAGGCCCGAACATCAAGGCAAGTTTTGACGCAGATGGACAGCTTACGCGTGCAGGGCAGGGCTTTTTGCAAGGGTTAAACAGCAGCACAGGACTTAATCTCACCCAAGATGATTTAATCACCGTCAGCGACAAAAAAGGCGAATACATCGGCTATACACTGACCATTAAGGGCGAGACGGTAGATGACTTATTGCCAAAGATTTTCCAAAAAGCGTTAGATGAGCTGCCGATTGCCAAACGTATGCGGTCAGGTGCGAGCAAAGATGAATTTGTCCGCCCTGTGCAGTGGGTGGTGCTGATGCGTGATGAAGCGGTGATTGATGGGGTCATTCAGGGGCATCAGGCGAGCAACCAAAGCCGTGGACATCGCTATCACAGCCCTGACTTTTTTGTCATTGACCACGCCCAAAACTATGAACCACTTTTGCGTGAATGTCAAGTGACTGCCGATTTTGATAAGCGTCAAGCCTTGATTAAAGACCAAGTTGCAAGGCTTGCTGATGAAGTCGGTGCTGTTGCCATCGTCCCTGATGAGCTGCTTGATGAAGTCACTGCTTTGGTGGATTTGCCTGTGGCACTACGAGCCAGTTTTGAAGCACGGTTTTTGGCAGTGCCACAAGAAGCGCTGATTAGCACCATGCAAGCCGACCAAAAATATTTTTGCTTAACCGATAAAGACGGCAAATTACAGCCCTACTTCATTTTTATCAGCAACATTGACAGTAAAGACAAATCGGCGGTCATCGCAGGTAATGAAAAAGTGGTACGTCCACGCTTATCAGACGCTGAATTTTTCTTTTTACAAGACCAAAAACAGCCGCTGTTTGCCTTGACCGAAAACCTAAAAACACGTGTTTTCCAAGACAAATTAGGCACGATTTGGGAAAAAAGTGAGCGTATCGCCAGTTTGTCCGCCTTTATTGCCGCACAACTGGGCGCTAACGTAGAAGAAGCGACACGGGCAGGGCTGCTATCTAAGTGCGATTTGGCAAGCACCTTGGTGGGTGAATTCCCCGAATTACAAGGCGTGGCAGGCACCTATTATGCCCGTCTTAATGGTGAAGCAGCAGGCGTAGC
>JBHCFR010000094.1:0-21144 GCA_041801945.1 Moraxella sp.
AACCCAGCCAAACACCCTTGTCCACCCTGTGATCACCCATGACCATCAATCCCTCAAACATCACACTACGCCAACTGCGTGCCTTTAAAGCGGTTGCCGAAACAGGCAGTTTTACCAAAGCTGCCGAACAGCTACACCTAACCCAATCAGCACTGAGCGGATTGATTAAAGAATTTGAGAGTCTCTTGGATTTGAGGCTCTTTGACCGCACCACACGCACCCTATCCTTGTCCATCGCAGGACAGCACCTCTATCCGATAGCAACCAAGATTTTGTACGATGTGGAGAACATGACCAATGAAGTGGATCGGCTCAAAGCCCTAGAAAGTGGTGTGGTCAAAGTGGCGGTCAGTCAGCAGTTGGCGGCGGCGATTTTGCCGACAGTGATGGCAGAGTTCACGGCAAAATTCCCCAATGTCAAGGTCATCTTAGAGGACTGTTCGGTGGAGGCGGTGACGGATGCGGTCAGTGCTGGCACGGTGGATTTTGGTCTTGGTCCTGAACGTGAGATTAGCGACAGTTTATCTAGTGAGCTGCTGTTTGATTTGCCGTTTTATGTCGTCATGCCAAAAAATCACCCTTTTGTCAGCCGTAGCCACGTGGACTGGGAAGACCTAAAAGGCGAGACGCTCATCACGCTATCAGGCTCTTTTAATCAGCTCTTGATGCAAGATTTGCCCGATGATTTGGCGGTGATGATTAAGCATTCTGTCCATCAGGTGAATTTTTTGACCACTGCGTTTAGTATGGTGGGGCAGAATTTGGGCTTGACCTTCTGTCTGGGTTATTCACGCACACGTGTCGCCCAAAACAACCTTGAAATGCGGCTCTTGACCGAGCCACGCTTGACTCGCCCCACCTTTTTGTATCGTAAACGTGGGCGTCCACTCTCAGATGCCGCCCGAAAATTTTATGTCATGCTCTGCCAACATGTCCAAGAGCATGATTACAGTTAGGTGTATTGACACTCATGCACGCCTAAGATGGTAAGCTAAGAGGTTGAGCTGAGATGGCAAGCCAAGATATTAGGCATGATAGTGACTCATGCCGATTTGTCCTTACAGGCAGTGACCTCTTATCTTTTGGGTTAACCCTCTCATCCGCCCAGCTTATTGCAGCTTATTTGCCAATGCCATGCACGCCTCGTAACGCCGATTGACATTGGTGGCGTACCAGTGCGTGTTTTTGGATTGTTTCATTTTTGGGCTATTGATGGCGACCTGTGGCATGATGGCGTAGGTGGGCTCTTTTTTGTATTTTCTCTCAAAGAGCTCATTAATCGTCTGGTAAGTGGCGGTCTGCTCAAAACTGGCTCTTTTTTCTTTTTTTAAGTCGCTTCTAATTTGTGCGGCACTCATGGGCGTCTTTGCCGTGGCAAGCAGTTTGATGAGCGCTGTTTCGGTCTGTGATTTGGTGGTACTCACCCCACCGCCATGATAGATGAGTAAATCACCATCAAGATCTAGGTTCGCCCCTGTCAAGCTCGCCACCCGCTTCTGAAAGGCGGCATTCCGACTAGAATACATGCCTGAGTTGTAGTCAGCGAAGCGGTATAGGGGCTTGTCATAATCTGCCTGATACGTCATGAGTCTTTGGATGCCATAATACAGACCACCATACTGTCCATACATGTCTGCTCGTAGCGTACGATCATCCATGTTCGCTCGCCGATTGGCACGAGCGTGGTCAATGTGCACCTGCATAGAGCCCAGTGTGGTGATGGGGTTTAGGCGTTCGTCTAGACTCTCCCCTGTCAGCTTGGTCAGGTTGTTAATGCCGCCGACTTTGTAGGTGGTGACAAAGTAGTCAAAAATACGCTGATACAGCTCGTCAAGTTCTTTTTCGGTTTTGACTTTTTTGATTTGTGCCTCAAAGCTGTCGTCTTTGGTGGGGCGTGTGGCAAGCATGGTGCGAAACACGCCTGCTAAGTGCTTACCAAGCTTATCTTCTAGCTTTTCGTCCATGGCTTGTAGTGAGGCTTGTCCGAGATTGGCAACCGCAGGGTTGGCGTGAAAATTGGATTCTTGGTCAATGACCGCAACGACGGTACAGATGTTTTGTTTGTCTTTATGCAGTTTTAGCTCATCAAACACCGCCGCGATGTCTTTTGCCCAGCTTGCCTTATCTTGTGAGCGGTTTGGTAGGATTTTGGCAATCTCACCAGAGGAGAGGGTTGGGGTTTTGGGCGTCTCTTGGGTGCACGCAGTCAGCAGGGTAATCACACCAAGCAGAGTAAGCAATGTTAGGGGGTTGGGGTGTTTCATAAGCACTTTGATCACTTGGTCTTGTCAAATCACAAACGGATGTATCACAAACGGCGTCTATTGTAGCAGGTTAATCTTTTTTAACCATGAACAAGGCTTACCCAAATTTTTGGCTCATGTTTTAATTTGTATCCGTGCCATGGCTGACAATCTCACCATTGACCAGTCGCACCACGTTTTCTCGTTCTGTGCCAGCGATCAATCGCATGAGCCCCTCTTGCTGAGTGGTGGCGACCAGCTTGCCATCTTGCCAAAACTGTCCGTGATTTAGCCCTTTGGCGTGGCTTGTGGTATCACTCCACATGTCGTACAAGAGCCATTTGGTCATATCAAAGGGGCGATGAAAATGCATGCTGTGATCAATGCTCGCCACTTGCAGCCCTTTGGTCATAAAGCTAAGCCCATGCGACATGAGACCTGTTCCCACCAGATAAAAGTCAGAGGCGAAGGCAAGCAGTGCTTGATGAATGGCGATCGGCTGCTCATCTAGACCATTGATACGCAGCCATGTGGCTTGACGTGGTCTCATGGGTTCTGGGTGGATGGGATCGCGTGGGGCGACGGGTCGTATCTCCACATGGCGTTTACGCAGATAACGTGCTTTTAGGGCGTCAGGGATTTTGCCGACATGGGCATCTTTTAGCTCTTGCTCATTTTTTAGGGTATCGGGCAAAGGGTATTCGGGCATGGTTTCTTGATAATCAAGTCCTCCCTCCATCGGCGAAAAAGACGCAATCATGCTAAAAATGACCTGCTCGGTCGTGCCTGCCGCAGCATCATCTGGGTCATTGGGGATGTTTTGTACTGCCACCACCTGCCGAGCTGAGAGGCTGGCGCCATCACGCAGACGACGCACCTGATAGATGACAGGATGGCGAATGTCGCCCCCTCTAAGAAAATAGCCGTGCAAGCTATGGCAAGGCTTATCCACGTCTAGGGTCAATGCCCCTGCCATCATCGCCTGTGCCAGCACCTGCCCACCAAAAATCCTTGCCCCCACATAGTCAAAACTAGGTCCAGAGAACACATCAGGCATAATCTCGGTCAGCGTCAAGGTATTCATCAAATCATGAATCAAGCTGGTATCAAGGGTGTTTGGCATACTCATCTCTCTTAGACAGCGTCAATTAAGGGCGGCAAGCGAAGTTGTCTGTGCACTAATCTTATGGCAAAGACACCATGCTAAATTTGGCTCAATTTTAGAGCCACTGCCCTAGCGTAGCAGGCGTACAAGTATAACAAAAATTTTGTCCATTTCTAGTGAAAAATGTTAGAATACAAACAATTATTGTGAACTCAATGGTACATTTTTATGCTCAAACTCTCCACATTAGCCAACGTTTTTATCAAACCGTCCAAGGATGAGACACAACCAACCACACCATCGGACAGCCAAGAGTTCACACAAAAGCCAGAGCACAGACCTTCTGTCTATCGTCATCTGTCAGGTAAAAGCTTGTCTTTGGCGGTCAAGGCACAGATTCTAGGAGAGATACCCAAGATTGATGATGAGATACCCACGTTTTATGTATTAAGAGAATATTCTCGCTCTAACAGCCTTTTGGTGGACGTCAAAACTCGTGAGCTTGGTCTGCCCTCTGCCCTAGCCAGCACGCATGACGGCAGCATTCATGAGAGTACCTCTGTCATCTTCTTAAAGCACCGACGTGCCTCAGAGAACATCCCATCGCCACGCCTAGAACGACTGGTTAGAGCCTGTCTTGATGACCCCAGCCTGCACATACGGCTCATTCCTGTCACCATCTTATGGGGGCGTGCACCCAGTAAAGAGGACAGCCTGCTTCGTCTGCTGATGGCTGATGAATGGCGTTCGCCAAGCATTCCCAAACAGCTCTTTAACATCGGCGTCATGGGTCGTGATACGGTCGTGCAGTTTGCCACCCCAAAAGACTTGCAAGCACTCATTCGTGACTGCCAAAGCACCGATGATGACAGCTCAGATAATCTTGCCACGCCTCCTAACCCCACGCTCCTAACCCAGCACATCGCTGCTCGCTTAAAGGGCTTTTTGGACAAACAACGCACCAGCATCATCGGTCCTGATTTATCCGACAAACGCAACATCACGGGAGAAATCCTAGCATCGCCCGTGGTTCAAAGTGCCATAGAGCAAGAAGCCGCCTTGACAGGCAAATCCATCGCTGATGTCAAAAAAGAGGCGAAAAACTATGTTCATGAGATTACCAGTGACTACTCTCATTCTGTGGTGCGATTTTTTGATCATTTTTTGACATGGCTGTGGACCCGACTGTATGATGGTGTGGAGGTCAGACACTTTGAGCGAGTGCGTGCCGTTGCCCCCGACAGCCAAATCATCTATGTTCCTTGTCATCGCAGCCACATGGACTATCTGCTCTTATCCTATGTCATCTATAAACGGGGTCTGCGTATCCCTTATATTGCCGCAGGGGATAACCTAAATATTCCTGTCTTAGGCGAGCTTCTGCGTAGTGGCGGGGCGTTTTTTATGAGGCGTAGCTTTAAGGGTAATGCCCTATACAGCACGGTGTTCAAGGAGTATTTTCACACGCTCATGCAGCGTGCTGTCCCCATTGAGTATTTTGTAGAGGGAGGTCGTTCGCGTTCCGGTCGCCTACTGCCGCCCAAGCTTGGCATGCTTGCAATGACTGTCGGCAGCTACTTTCGTGACCCTGCTAAGCCTGTGGTGTTTATCCCCACCTACATCAGCTATGAGCGAATCATGGAGGGGGCGACCTATGTCGGCGAACTCAAAGGCAAACCCAAAGAAAGCGAGAATCTGCTTGGTCTTATTAAGACCGCTCAGAAGATTGACCGCGTCTTTGGTACGGTGCATTTGTCTTTTGGTGAGCCGCTGCATTTGGCAAATTTTTTGGAGAAATTTAATGTCAAGACAGGCAGCGAGGCACTTGCCCTAAGCGAGAGTGAGCAGGCGTATAATAACAAACAGATGCATGCCATGATTACCAACATTGGCGTCAAAATCATGCAAAACATCAACAAATCAGCAGTGGTTAACCCCGTCTCACTGCTTGCACTGGTGCTGCTCTCCACCCCAAAATCCGCCCTTGATGAAGATCAAGCCATAGAGCAAATCGCCCTGTATCAGCGTATCGCCCAAGCCCTGCCTTATGACAATGATACCTTTGTCACTGACATGAGCCCCAAGGACATCTTAGACTATGGGCTAAAACTAAAACTCATTGAACGCACCCCTCACGTCTTAGGGGACATGATTAAGGTGGCGGATAAGCAAGCCCCACTGCTCAGCTACTTCAAGAATAACATTTTGCACGTCTTTATTTTGGCAAGCTTTATCGCCTCACTGGTACAGCGAAACGGGCGAATGTATCGTGACAAGTTAGAGAGCATCAGCGAGCTTTTGTATCCATTTTTACAGACCGAATTGTTCTTAAAACACCCCCAACGCAGCATAAAGGACACCATTGGTGAGATTTTGGAAGTGCTCATCAGAGAGAATTTCGTGGTAGAATGGGATGGCGTTCTCATCAGTGCCCCCGAGACCAACTCTCCCTCTTATCAGCAGCTCATGGTGCTGGCCGACCCCGCCCAGCAGAGCCTAGAACGTTACTTTATGGCACTCACCCTACTCTCCGAGCAGGGCACACATCGTCTCAACACAGAACAGGTGGTCAATCTGTGTTATGTCCTAGGGCAGCGTGTGTCCCTACTTTACGCCGATGATTTGCCTGACATGTTTGATAAAGCACTGTTCACGAGTTTCTTGGACACGCTGGTTCGCATGGACTATGTGCAGATTGAGCCTGAGACGGGCATGATTAACTTTGATGAACGCATTGACAAAATCGCCGAACACGCCAAATACGTTTTGAACCCTGACATGATAGAGTTGTTACGCCATACCGCACGCCTAAATGACAGTGAAATACAAAGCGTGATGGACGAGCTTAACAAAAAACGCAAATTTGGAAGGAAGTAGCCACCCTCTGTTAACCCCACTGACGCATACCGACGGCAGGATTGTCATCGGTAGGTTTCATCTGCCCCAATCATTGACTATTTAGCACAAATGAATTATAGTAAATGAAAACTTGCCTCTGGGGAACTTCTTTATGAACATACAACCTTGGCATTGGTTGGTATTTGGGCTGATTCTTATGACATTAGAGATGTTTGTTCCGACCTTTTTCATGCTTTGGTTTGGGGCAGCGGCAGTCATCACTGCGCTTATCTCATGGATCATGCCCATGAGTTTGGCCATGACCATCATCATCTGGCTTGTGCTGTCGGTCATCCTGTGCATACTGTGGTTCAAGCTCATTCAGCCAAACATCAAGACACGCACCACCGCAGGGCTTGGTGGCAGTGTCATCATTGGTGAGACGGGTATCTTGACCTATGCACCCACCTCTGACACCTTGGGCAAAGTGCGTTTTAACGTGCCAAAGGTAGGCTCAGATGAGTGGCTCTGCCGTGGTGCTGATGGCGAGATGTTGCAGGCAGGCGACAGAGTCGTGGTGGTGCAAGTGCTTGGCAATGAGCTTGTGGTCAGACGTAAATAGACAAAAGATGATTTGATTAGGAGAGATTATGGAAGTGTTATTGGTACTGGCGGCTTTTGTGTTCTTTACCATCTTCAAAGGGGTGCGACTTGTGCCGCAAGGGTATAAATGGGTGGTACAACGACTGGGTAAATATCATCAAACCTTGGAGCCGGGTCTTAATTTCATCATTCCTTTTGTGGATACGGTTGCTTATAAAATCACCACCAAAGACATCGTGCTTGACATCCCAAGCCAAGAAGTCATCACCCGTGATAACGTGGTCATCATCGCCAATGCGGTGGCTTATATCAACATCATTCAGCCTGAACACGCTGTTTATGGCATCGAGGACTATGAGCACGGCATTCGCAATCTGGTGCAGACCTCCCTACGCTCCATCGTCGGCGAGATGGATTTGGACAACGCCCTGTCTAGTCGCGACCAAATCAAAGCTCAGCTCAAACACGCCATCAGTGATGACATCTCTGACTGGGGCATCACCCTAAAAACCGTAGAAATCCAAGACATCAAGCCATCTGCCACCATGCAGCTTGCCATGGAAGAACAAGCCGCCGCCGAACGTCAACGCCGTGCGATGGTCACTCGTGCCGATGGTCAAAAACAAGCCGCCATCTTGGAGGCAGATGGACGACTTGAAGCCTCTCGCCGTGACGCTGAGGCACAGGTGGTGCTCGCTCGTGGCTCAGAAGAATCCATTCGCCTGATATCACAAGCGATGGATGGCAAAGAGATGCCCGTCATCTATCTGCTTGGCGAGCAGTACATCAAGGCGATGAACGAGATGGCACAGTCTGACAACGCCAAAACCGTGGTGCTGCCTGCCGACATTCTAACCACCGTCAAGGGCTTGGTGGGCGATAAGCTAAAAGCATAGACGACTTATTTTTTGTCCATCACTGTAAACCAAAAAAACTTGTCTGACACCCATCAGACAAGTTTTTTATGACCAACAGCAGACTTAGCCACGCAAATAATGCTCAAAAATCACCCCAAAATCATACTGGCGAATCTCTTTTAGTCTGGCTTCATAACCTGCCTCGACTTGCTGCATGGTTTGGTTGATGATGTCGGGCAAGTTTAAAATGACGGTCTCTGGCACCTCTTTGAGCTGGAACATGTTCGTGACACTGTGAAAAGACTTGTCCAAAATCTGCTCACGCTGACTGATGGAGGAGCACCGCTCGGCGATGGCAGTGAGTGCCTTATAAATATCACGCACGCCTTCAATTTGGTTTTTGTCAATGTCAATGCTAAATGACAACCCCCCCAAATAAAATTTCAATTCTACGTCCAAATCCATCGTCCCTGCCGTCTCAATAGACACTTGACTGGGGGCGAAGTAGCGGTAAGGATAGCGTTTTAGCATCCGTTTTTTGCTGGTGGCGGACTGCCCATCTAAGTGGATGAAGGCGGTGTTGGTAAAGCAGTATTCATCCATTTTAGACTTGATGACAAAATAGATTCTCTCATCATCCTCATGGAATATGTAGTCATCAATGTCGGTTTGGTTAAACTGACTGGCGGGAATGATTTTGCCGATGTCTGACAGACCAAGGGCGTCGGAGGCGAAGTTTTTAAACATAAGATTTCCTTAACATTTGATAAACACCAAACTTGATAAACACCAAATTTAACCATCAAAAATTTATCCTGTCCGATTTGTCGTACGCTTTCATCAGGCAGGATAAAAAGTGAGAGCCGCTACTTTGTGCTGTATTGTATCATCAAAACAGACGCTTTTAAATAGCGTATGTCCATGCACCAAAAACGCAGACGCCATCGCCCCCATTTTTTCTTATTTTGGTAATTATTTCTATATATTTGCAAATTGTAACAAATAGTATCAATGCCAGAAACACCCTTGCCATCTGTCAAAATTTGCATTAAGATAGCGAGCGTTATTGAACCCTATTCTTTGCCATTTACCATGTTAAATTACGTATTGAGCCTACATCATCACCATCATTCCTAAATGTTCTTTTAGGCGTGTGGTTGTCGCCCGAAAGAATCAAATTTTCGGGAGCAGGCAGACGTACATGACAGCAACATCTTTGCAAGCTCCCAAAAAATGATTTGGGGGCTTTTATTTTATTGTGCTTATGGCTCATCATTATTTATTGGAGAAATCATGTCAAACCCGTCCACCGACCGCTTAAAAATCGCCATCCAAAAATCAGGCAGACTCAGCCAAGACTGCCAAGATTTGCTCAAAGCCTGTGGCATCAAATTTCATTATAATAAAGACCGCCTGATTGTCTATGCCAAAAATGAACTCATTGAACTGCTGCGTGTGCGAGATGATGACATTCCCAGTTTGGTGTTTGATGGCGTGGCGGATTTGGGCTTTGTTGGCGAGAACGTCCTAGAAGAGAGCCAGTTAGATCGCATCGGTCGTGGCGAGGTGGTGAATTTTAAGAAGCTCAAAACCTTTGAATTTGGTGAATGCCGTCTGTCGCTTGCCGTACCAAAAGACATGGAATATGCAGGCATCAGCAGCCTAAATAACCAACGCATCGCCACAAGCTACCCCAATCTTCTAAAACGCTACATGGACAGCCAAAACGTCACCTTCAAAAACTGCCTACTGACAGGCTCGGTGGAAGTTGCTCCCAGTGCAGGCATCGCCTCTGCCATCTGCGATTTGGTGTCCAGTGGGGCGACCTTGGAGGCCAATGGCTTAAAAGAGGTGGAAGTCATTTTTCGCTCCAAAGCCTGTCTAATCCAAAAACATGAACCACTGGACGAGGACAAGCAGGCTTTGGTGGACAAGCTTTTGACCAGAATGACCGGCGTAGAACAAGCACGTGAGAGCAAATACATCATGCTGCACGCCCCAAAAGACAAACTAGATAGCATCACCAGACTGCTGCCAGGTGCTGAAAACCCCACCATCCTACCTCTTGCCAGCGATGATGGTAAAGTTGCGGTGCATATCGTCAGCCAAGAGACGCTGTTTTGGGAAACGATGGAAGCCCTAAAAGAGGTGGGGGCAAGCTCCATCTTGGTGCTGCCCATTGAGAAGATGATGGCTTGATGGTTGGTTTGTCATCACTCATTTTACATTTTGTTCTACATTTTTTGAAGGATAAGTTATGAAATTCATCCACTGGCACAAGCTCACAAACAGCGAACAACATCAAGCCTTATCTCGTCCCACACAGACCGTACAAGCCTCTCTTAGCGAACAAGTACGCACCATCAGACAGGAAATCCTAACCAAGAAAGATGAAGCCCTCTTTGATTTTGCCAAACGCTTTGATAAGACCAATCTTAGTGCCTTGCAAATCAGCAAAGATGAGATGGATCGGGCGGCAGAGCTTGTGAGCGATGAGCTCAAAGATGCCATAGGGCGTGCCTATGATAACATCGCACGCTTTCACACCGCCCAGATCCCCACAGCCATAGACATCGAGACCACCGAAGGGGTACGCTGCGAGGTCATCACACGTCCTATTGACAGCGTGGGCTTGTATATTCCGGGGGGGTCAGCACCGCTGTTTTCTACCGTGCTCATGCTTGCCATTCCTGCCAAGATTGCAGGGTGTCGGCAGATTGTGCTTTGCTCGCCTGCACCGATTAGCAACGAGACACTCTATACCGCCCAACTTTGTGGCATTGATACGGTGTATGCCATCGGCGGTGCAGGTGCCATCTTTGCGATGGCGTATGGCACGGACAGCGTCATCAAAGTGGATAAAATCTTTGGTCCGGGTAATGCTTATGTGACTGAGGCCAAACGTCAAGTATTGGCAGATGGTGTCGCCATTGACATGCCTGCGGGCCCCTCTGAGGTGCTTGTCATTGCTGATAAATGGGCAAATCCCGCCTTTGTGGCGAGCGACTTGCTCTCACAGGCTGAACATGGTGCAGACAGTCAGGTCATCTTAGTGACCGATGACGAAGAGTTTGGTCAAGCGGTCATGCAAAAGATGGATGAGCAGCTTGTGATGCTACCCAGAGCAGACATTGCCCGTGCCTCCTTGGAGTATGGACGCATCATCATTGCTGATACGCTCACAGACTGCGTCGCCATCAGTAACGCCTATGCCCCAGAGCATTTAATCATTCAGACCGTCTCCCCCAGAAGCCTTTTGGGTGACATCACCCATGCAGGGTCGGTGTTCTTGGGTGCGTACAGCCCTGAGAGCATGGGCGATTACGCCAGTGGCACCAACCATGTCCTGCCCACTTATGGTTTTGCACGCACCCAGTCTAGTCTTGGGCTTGCTGATTTTTATAAACGCATGACCGTACAAGAGCTTGACCAAAAGGGCTTTTTAGCACTTGCTCCTACGGTTGAAGCCATGGCACAAAGTGAACAGCTAGACGCTCACAAACTGGCGGTCAGCCTACGAGTACAAGCTCTGCAAAATCAATAAGTTAAGGATTATCATGAAAACTCCCACTCAGTTGGCGCGCACCAACATTCAGACGCTCACCCCCTATCAGTCTGCCCGTAAAATCGGCGGACAAGGCACGCTGTGGCTTAACGCCAATGAATGCACGCTATCACCTGCCAGAGACGACTTTGGCGTCAGTTTTGATGGCTTAGACATGCTCACTTACGCCAACCGCTATCCCGAGCCTCAGCCTGCCGACCTTGTCGCACGCTATGCTGACTATGCCAATCTCACCCCAAATCATGTGCTCGTCACCCGAGGCGGTGATGAAGGCATTGAGCTTGTCATGCGTGCTTTTTGTGAGCCTGATGAGAGCATCTTGTACTGCCCTCCCACCTACGGCATGTACAAGGTCAGTGCCGACACGCTTGGCATTCGTACTCATACCGTGCCTTTGAAGGGCAGCTTTCATCTGGATTTGCCTGCCATCAAAGCCTCGCTTGATGAGCATCCTGACATCAAGGTCGTCTTTGTGTGTAACCCCAATAATCCGACTGGCACGCTCACCCCCAAAGACGACATCAAAGAGCTGCTTACCCTAACTTATGGGCGTGCGGTGGTGGTTGTGGATGAGGCCTATATTGAGTTTAGCCCTGCTTCTAGCATGGCAGATGAGCTTCATGCTTTTGAGCACCTCATCCTCATTCGCACACTCTCCAAGGCGTTTGGGCTGGCAGGGCTGCGTACTGGCTTTGTGCTTGCCAATCCTAGCATCATAGACACACTGAGCAAAATCATCGCCCCCTACCCCATTCCTGTCCCCTCTGCCATCATCGCTGCTCATGCCTTGACGCCTGCTCATGTTGCCGTCATGAAAGCACGCGTGGCAACCCTTGTCAAGGCAAGAGAGGCACTTGCCAGAGAGTTGTCCGCCCTGCCCATTGTCCAAACAGTCTTTGACAGCCATGCTAATTTTTTATTGGTCAAGTTCACTGATGGGCAAGCGGTGTTTGATCAATTATGGCAAGACGGCATTATTCTGCGAAACCAGCATACTGCCCTAGGGCTTGCCAACTGTGTCCGCATCACCATTGGCACGGATGATGAAAACACCAAAGTAGTGGCGGCACTGTCAGACTTTTGATGTCCAATCCGCCAAACGAACATTCATGATGACTGATTAACCATCATCACAACACCAAATTACCAAGGAATACGCATGACCCCCACCTTATTCATAGACCGAGACGGCACATTGATTGTTGAGCCGCCCATTGACAAGCAAGTGGACAGTTTAGAAAAACTTGCCCTACTGCCCATGGTCATTCCAAGCCTGCTTGCCCTGCAAAAAAAATACCGCCTTGTCATGGTCACCAACCAAGACGGACTAGGCACGGCCTCTTTTCCCAAAGAGGATTTTGACAAGCCCCATCAGGCGATGATGGACATGTTTAACTCACAGGGCATCGTCTTTGAGGACGTGCTCATTTGTCCTCACTTTCCCACAGACAACTGTGCTTGTCGCAAACCAAAGACGGCATTACTCCAAGACTATATTGACCATCATCGTTTTGATACATCCGCGAGTTTTGTCATTGGCGACAGAGACACGGACATGGCATTAGCGGACAATCTGGGCATTACTGGACTAAAATATGACCAGCATAACCTAGGCTGGACACTCATCACCGAAAAACTCCTGAATCTTCCCATCGGGGGCAACCCTACGCCACGTCACGCCAAGATTGCCCGCACGACTCGTGAAACCGACATCACCGTAGAAGTATGGCTTGATGAGGCGGGCATGAGCCACATCAATACAGGCTTAGGATTTTTTGATCACATGCTTGACCAAATCGCCACGCACGGAGGGTTTAGAATGAACGTCTCTTGCGATGGCGATTTGCACATTGATGAACATCCCAGCGTGGAGGATACCGCCCTTGCCCTAGGCGAGGCTCTAAGGGTAGCACTTGGTGACAAGCGTGGTATTGCACGCTTTGGCTTTGTGCTGCCGATGGATGAGTGCAAGGCAAGCTGTGCGATGGATTTGTCTGGACGTCCTTATCTGAAATTTAAGGCGAATTTCACCCGAGATAAAGTGGGGGATTTAAGCTGTGAGATGGTAGAACACTTCTTTTATTCACTGTCTTATGCCCTGATGGCGACACTGCATCTGTCTGTCAAGGGCAAAAATACTCATCATCAGGTGGAGAGTTTGTTTAAAGTATTCGGACGCACCCTTCGCCAATGCATCCACACCACAGGCAATGCCCTGCCGAGCTCCAAGGGGGTGCTCTGATGAAGGTTGCCATCATTGATACAGGCTGTGCCAATTTATCCTCCGTGAAATTCGCTCTCTCTCGCCTTGGCTACACACCCATCATCAGCGATGATTTGGATGAGCTTGGCAGTGCGGACAAGCTCTTATTGCCGGGGGTGGGAACAGCAAGTTTTGCCATGGCAAATTTGGCAGAGAAGGGCTTGACCGACTTTATTAAAAGCACCCAAACGCCCCTGCTTGGCATTTGTCTGGGCATGCAGCTTTTGACGTTATCCTCACAAGAGGGTCATCATGAGAGCGTGCCAACCCTAGGCGTCATCCCTGTTCATACCACACGCCTAAATGTTGGTGATTTGCCCCTGCCTCACATGGGCTGGAACAGTATTGACATCATCAAAGACCATCCACTGTTTGACGGCATCACGTCAGGGGATTTTGTGTATTTTGTGCACAGCTTTGGTGTGAGTGTTGGCAAAGCAACCTTGGCAACGTGTGATTATGGTGAGCCGTTTTCAGCCATCATTAACCAAGCCAATTTTTATGGCATGCAGTTTCACCCCGAAAAATCTGGCAAAGTCGGTGCCAGACTGTTGCAAAATTTTATTGAAAATATTTAAAGGATACAACCCATGAACCCCATCATTATCCCTGCACTTGATTTGATAGATGGTCAAGTTGTCCGCTTATATCAAGGGGATTATCAGCAGTCCACGACTTACACCAATGATCCTGTCGCCAAATTTAAAGAGTACACCGATGATGGAGCGACGTATCTACATTTGGTGGACTTGACTGGTGCAAAAAATCCTGCCGACCGCCAATTAGATCTCATCAAAGCCATCGTAGAATCTACGCCCTGCCCCATTCAGGTGGGAGGTGGTATTAGAAGTGAGCAGGACGTCTCTGACCTACTTCGTCTGGGTGTCGCTCGTGTGGTTGTCGGCTCTATGGCAGTCAAAGAGGCAGAGACGGTCAAGGGCTGGTTTGATAAATTTGGTGCAGATAACATCGTACTTGCCTTAGATGTGAACATCCAAGATAGTCAAAATCTGGTGGCGGTGTCAGGTTGGCAAGAGACCAGCGACATCACCTTGGAATCAGTTGTGCACGAATATCAGAGCGTCGGACTCATTCACGTCTTATGTACCGACATCAGCAAAGATGGCACTCTGCAAGGTTCAAACGTGGCACTTTATCAACATTTAAGCCGTGAGTTCCCCACCCTAAAAATCCAAGCATCCGGCGGTATCGGAGGATTATCTGACATCATCGCCCTAAAAGACAGTGGCGTCTATGGCGTGATTGTGGGGCGTGCGTTATTGGAAGGCAAATTTGATGTTCGCCAAGCGATGAGTGCATTAAACTAAACAGGTATCCTCATGTATAAACTCATCACCTACATTCCCGACTCTCACATAGAGAGCGTGAAACAAGCCTTATTTGACGCAGGGGCAGGGCAATTTGACGGTTATAGCCACTGTTCATGGCAAGTGCTCGGTCTGGGACAGTTTAAACCCCTAAAAGGTGCCAATCCTGCCATTGGTGAGATTGACAAAATAGAATACGTCAGCGAATGGCGAGTGGAGGTCATTGTGCCTGATGATAAGCTCATGGAGGTCATGAATGCTTACAGAGCCGCTCACCCTTATGAAGTTCCCGCTTATGACGTTTATCACATGATAGACGTGTGAGCCTATGATAAAGCCAACACCAAAAAAAGCCTCACCAAACTTTGGTGAGGCTTTCGGGTCTTGCATGTCAAGCATTAACCTGCCACATCAAGCAGCATGTTGCGGATGTGTCCGATGGCCTTGGTGGGGTTTAGCCCTTTGGGGCAAACAGACACGCAGTTCATGATACCGCGGCAACGGAACAAACTAAACGGATCATCTAAGCGAGCCAGACGTGCTTGGGTATCCGTATCACGACTGTCAATGATGAAACGATAGCCGTTTAAGAGTGCTGATGGTCCTAAGAACTTATCAGGATTCCACCAGAACGATGGGCAAGAGGTGGAACAGCACGCACATAGAATACACTCATACAGACCGTTCATCTTCTCGCGATCTTCTGGCGACTGTAAACGCTCTTTTGGTGGTGCTGGTTGTGAGTTGATTAGGAAGGGATGCACCTTTTCATACTGGGCGTAGAACTGGTTCATGTCCACCACCAAATCCTTAATCACCGGCAGACCAGGTAAGGGGCGTACGATGACTCTCTCTGGCAGCGTGTTCATGTTAATAAGACACGCCAATCCATTTTTGCCATTGATGTTCATGCCATCCGAACCACAAATACCCTCACGGCATGAGCGACGGAAAGTTAAGGTTTCGTCTTCTTTTTTTAGACGCAGCAACACGTCTAGCAACATACGGTCAGAGTCCAACAGCTCAATCTCGTAAGTTTGCATATAAGGGGCTTGGTCTTTATCGGGGTCGTAGCGATAAATCTCTACAATGCGTTTGCCTCGACTCATGTATCTCTCCATAACTAATGATGATGACAAACCAACAATGGCAAGGTTTCGTCTTTTGTTGTTGGTTTGTCCAATCTAGAAAATAAATTAGAACGTACGCACTTTTGGCTCACAGTATTCAACCGTCAAGGGTTGTTTGCGTACAGGCTTATAAATGACGCGGTTGCCCTCTGAATACCACAGCGTATGCTTCATCCACTCGTGGTCATTACGTCCTAGCGGTGCGTAGCTGTCATCTTCTGGCTTCTCGTAGTCTAGCACACTATGTGCACCACGGCATTCGTGACGCAAAGAAGCTGACAACATGGTTGCCTTAGCCACTTCATAAAGGTTGGCCACTTCTAAGGCCTCAATGCGTGCCGTGTTAAACACCGCTGATTTGTCTTTTAGGTGGATTGCGGCAACTTTTGGTGCCAGTGCCATGATACGCTCCACCCCTTCATCCATCAATGCCTGAGTACGGAACACGCCAGCGTGTGATTGCATGATATTACGAATCTCATCGGCAACTTCTTGGGCGTTATAGCCTTCGGTGGAGTTTTGTAGCTTATCTAGGCGTGCTTGGGTAAAGTCTAATACGCGTGGATCAAGCGGCTTATAACCACGATCAGACTTGGCAAATTCATCTAAAATATGCTGACCTGCGGCACGACCGAACACCACCAAGTCAAGCAGTGAGTTGGTTCCTAGGCGGTTCGCTCCATGCACTGACACACAAGCACACTCACCGATGGCGTAGAGACCTTGTATCACACGACCCTCGGTGTATAGACCTTGTTCATCTACATGACCATCTAGGACAGGCACGGTCACCTGACCATGAATGTTGGTGGGAATGCCGCCCATCATGTAGTGGATGGTAGGCACCACAGGCACAGGCTCTTTGGTGATGTCCACGTTCGCAAAATTATGACTGATCTCAAAGACCGATGGCAGACGCTTCATGATCTCAGCGTGTCCTAGGTGCGTCATGTCCATGACGATATAGTCGCCGTTAGGGCCACAGCCACGACCTTCTTTGATTTCTTGGTCCATGGAACGAGACACGAAATCACGTGGTGCAAGGTCTTTTAGGGTGGGAGCATAACGCTCCATGAAAGGCTCGCCGTGCTTGTTACGCAAAATCGCCCCTTCGCCACGACAGCCTTCGGTCAAGAGTACGCCTGCCCCTGCCACGCCCGTGGGGTGAAACTGCCAAAATTCCATGTCTTGCAGAGGAATGCCTGCACGTACCGCCATGCCTAGACCATCGCCTGTATTGATGTAGGCGTTGGTAGATGCCTTAAAGATACGACCTGCACCACCTGTTGCCAAAATGGTCGTTTGAGCTTGAAAGACAGAGATATTACCGGTTTCTTGGTCAAGAGCAATCACGCCGTTCACGTTGCCGTCTGCATCTTTGATGAGGTCAAGGGCAATCCATTCTACAAAAAACTGCGTGCCTTTTTCTAGGTTCTTCTGATACAGTGTGTGCAGCAGTGCATGCCCTGTACGGTCAGCAGCAGCACAGGCACGTGGCACAGGCTTTGCACCATACTCAGCGGAGTGTCCACCAAAAGGACGTTGATAAATCGTGCCGTCAGCATTACGGTCAAAGGGCATGCCCATGTGTTCTAGTTCGTACACCACTTTTGGGGCTTCACGGCACATGTATTCAATGGCGTCTTGGTCGCCGAGCCAGTCAGAGCCTTTGACCGTGTCATAGAAGTGAAAATGCCAGTTATCAGGACTCATGTTCCCCAAAGAGGCACCGATACCGCCTTGTGCCGCCACCGTGTGGCTACGCGTTGGGAAAACTTTGGTCAAAACAGCAACTTTCATGCCGCCTTCCACCAACTGTAAAGACGCTCTCATGCCTGAGCCACCGCCACCCACAATGACAGCATCAAAGTTTAAGGTGGGGATATTTTCAATGGGTTTTTCTGGTGATAATGCCATACTATTTTATTCCTATAAGATGATTTTGAGATGATTCTTGGTTGATTTATTGGTGTCATCAATCCTTACCAAAAAATCATCACGCCCCAAAACAGATACACCAAAATGGCAACAATAACCACGGCTTGCAAGGCGATACGAAGTCCTGATGATTTGACATAGTCAGTAAATACTGTCCACATGCCCACCCACGCATGAAACACGAGCGACAAAATCGCCACAAGGCTAAATAACTTCATGGGCAGACTCATCATAAAGCTGTGCCATGAGGCATAATCCACTTGATTAAATAGGAAAAATCCCACCACTACCACAGCGTAAACAGCAAGCACAACTGCACTGATGCGTTGCAATACCCAGTCACGAGAACCTGAGCCTGTCAGACCCGTGGCACTTTTAATGCCTGAATTGTTTCTTTTCATTAGAACATCACCCATACAAAGGAAGCCACAATCAAGATGGCAGCAATCACAAAGCTCACAATCGCTGCTGTCTTACCTGAATTAAACTCTTCATTCATGCCAAGGTCAGCAAGCAAATGCTTCACACCCATGACAAAATGATAAGCCGTGGCTGCCACAAAAATCCATGCCACAAAACGCAAAGCCACGTTATTAAAGACGTTCTCAAAGCCTTCTGGCGATGACAATGAAGTCTGTAACACGCAGAGCATGACAGGCACGAGCAAAAACAGCACAATGCCTGAGATGCGGTGCAAAATAGAGGCCATGGCGATAGGAGACTTTGAGTTCACCGCAATCACTTGGCTTAGGGGTAAGTTAATCGGTCGGTTATTTTTCACGAGCGGGCGTCCTTATCAAAATGAGCCGTCACAAAGATGGCAAAAAAATCAATGTACGGCAAGGATAACTGGCTTGATGATGGTTTTGCGACAATGAAACACGGTATCGCCGCTGAATTGTCAAAATAAAAACTTAAAATATGAGTTTTGTGTTTGCCTACCAATTAAGCCTTTTTGATGGCAATTTAAAGGCATGGCGACCGATATTTTAAATTTTTAAACGCAAAAACACACTGCCAGACCAATCATTAACGTTTATTAAATGAACATCAATCTGAACACAGCGTTAAATTTAGGTAGCTTTTGGCAATATGATCAAAAGCAACTTCATGCATGAAGGCTCATCAAAACCAATTTACACTTCAATGCACATCGCTATTTTTGGCAGGTTATTTTAACAATCAAAAAATAGACCGTCATCGCCATCAAACATCATCATATCTACATCATTATCTAAATCACATCAAATCATATCTGGCACCATCATTTCTAACAGTGCATGAATCGTTGATCCATTTCATGGACATGCGATGTTTTTTAATTGGCAATGAAATTGATTATCATCTTTTAAAATAACCTGCTCAGTTAAACAAATAAATTATAAAACGCTTGAACAAATTTTACAAACAAAATTACAACTTTTATGTAACTAATGCTAAATTTTTTGTCAAATTTGCAATGCTTTTACTGGTCATATTGTTACAAAATATGTCAAAAATCCCCCAACTTAGTGATGGTTTTATCGCCATGTTACCTCTATTGGGACAAGTCAAAACAAAAAGTGAATGACTGTAAAATTTTGGGTGGCCAATTACAATTTTTTAGACAATTTGTCACGCAAGGGCTTGTAAGTTTGGCAAAGTTTTTGTATCATCATGTTACTTGAATGACCGATGAGTCGCACATTCTGTTTATTTTTATGCGATAAATGGAGTGTTATGATAAGGGCTTCGGGTTAGCAAGCGTCAAGGACATCATGTCTGGTGACACATGAGCCATGTTAAAATGATGGATGGTCATGGTCAAGACATGTGATAAATTCACCATGCCAAATTAGCCCACATCACGCAGGATAAGGCTGTTGGGCTAGATTTAGGCACAATTAAACAAAAGGTTATTATTATGACACAGCAAGTGAAATTAGTTGTTGATGGCACAGAATATGAGATGCCAGTTTTGGAATCCACCTTGGGTCGCCCTGTTTTGGATGTCAGTGCAGTCAATAAAGCGGGTTTTTGGACGTATGACCCTGGTTTTATGGCAACCGCCCCTGTTGAGTCTGCACTCACTTATATTGATGGCGAAAAAGGGGAATTGCTCCATCGTGGCTATGCCATTAATGAGTTGGCAGACAATGCTGAGTATCTGGAAGTCTGCTACGCCCTACTCTACGGTGATCTCCCTACTGCCGAGCAAAAAGAAGGTTTCTATCAGCGTGTCAGCAGCCGTATGGCAGTGCACGATCAGCTACGTAAGTTCTTTGAGGGCTTCCGTCGTGATGCTCACCCCATGGCGATCATGGTCGGTGTTGTCGGTGCGTTGTCTGCGTTCTATCACAATCACTTAGACATCTCCGACCCTAAGCATCGTGATGACACAGCGGTGGATCTGATTGCCAAAGTGCCTACCCTTGCTGCCATGAGCTACAAATACTCCATTGGCGAACCTTTCTTGTACCCACGCAAAGATTTTAGCTACGCTGAAAACTTCCTATACATGATGTTCGCCACCCCTGGTGATGTGGATTACAAACCAAATCCTGTGTTGGTTAGAGCCATGGACAAAATCTTCACGCTACACGCCGACCACGAACAAAACGCCTCAACTTCTACTGTGCGTCTAGCAGGCTCTACGGGAGCAAACCCATACGCCTGTATCGCAGCGGGCATCGTTGCCCTGTGGGGACCCTCACATGGCGGTGCTAACGAAGCGGTATTGACCATGCTAGACGAGATCGGTTCAGTAGACCATGTTGAAGAGTTCATGGAAAAGGTCAAACGCAAAGAAGTGAAGCTCATGGGCTTTGGTCACCGTGTCTATCGTAACTTTGACCCTCGTGCCAAAGTCATGAAAGAAACCTGTGATGAAGTCTTGGGTGCCTTAGGTATTAACGACCCCAAACTTGAATTGGCAATGAAGCTTGAACAAATCGCCCTAAACGACCCCTACTTCGTAGAGCGTAAACTGTATCCTAACGTGGACTTCTACTCTGGTATTATCCTAAAAGCCATCGGCATCCCAACCTCTATGTTCACCGTGATTTTTGCGTTGGCACGTACGGTTGGTTGGATCAGCCACTGGACAGAAATGCACTCAGAGCCATTCAAAATCGGTCGTCCACGCCAACGTTATGTGGGTGAAAAACACCGTGCTTTTGTTAAGGTTGAAGATCGCAAATAACACCTTAGGGTCTTCACTGTGATGTGTCATAAAAATTCTCCAAAAAGTAATTTTGGAGAATTTTTATTTTGATAAAATCTCACGGCATATCCC
>JBHCFR010000095.1:0-3896 GCA_041801945.1 Moraxella sp.
CTTAAATCCCATAGAGCGTACTTGGGCAACGATTAAGAAATGGCTTAGAAATCATTTATCCACATTTGAGACGATTGAGCAGGGATTAGAGGGGTATTTTGGGGTTAAGTGAGTATATATCCAATCACCTATCAGCCATAGATCAGTTTTTTGTCACTGGTCAGTCCCACGAGCAGCTCCTTGATACCCTCCACATCTAGCACGTCTTTACCACGAGTACAAGCCACATACAACAGACGCAGCTCCTCAGGGCTGATTTTGACCGTCTGGCGATTGACATCGTACAAAAAATCATCCTCTATCTGCACCCGATTCCATTCTAAGCCTTTGGATTTGTGAGCCGTAGAGACGACATAGTCCGCATGTGACTGCGTGGTTAGGTTGTTAATCGCCGACGTGATGGTCTGCGTGCCATACTCCTCAATGAGCCTAACCCACGTTTTTAGGTCACGTCCCTCGCCTGTCTCGCTAAACTCCTGCACCTCACCCCAGTGGCTAAAAAAAGCCAGCTCAGGTGTGCCATAGGCTGATTTGCCGTTTTTTAGACTGTCTGCCCCTTGACAAAAACGCAATATCCGTCCGCTGTCAGCTTGCAATGCTACTTTATGACCGAGCTTCTGCCCTGCCAAGAGACGCGCCATGGCGTTGGCATTGGTGCGGCACAAAATGGCGTCTTTATTACCATGACCCAGTAGCCGTACAGTCGCTGAGTGTTTGGCAGGGTTGCCTTTTAGGGGAATCTCCTCTTGGAGTGCTCTTAAAAACACATTGGCAACCTTGGCAATCTCATCGCCAAAACGAAAGGACTGCGTGAGCAGGGTGGCAGGGTAAGGCAGTTTTTTCATGGCGTTGGTTGCTCCACGCCACTCATAAATCTGCTGATGGGCATCACCGACATAGATGGTCTGTTTTTGTTGTTGTAGCAGTGCTCCCATCATCAAAGGATCAGCGTCCTGAGCTTCATCAAATAAGATAAAATCGGCAGGAATGATGGGGTTGGACAAGGTCCACAGTTTTAGATACACATCATGACCGATGCCTGCTTGATGGCGTGGATCTATGGAAGACAGCCAACGATATTCAAGGGCAGGATAGAGCAGCTCCTGCAAACGCACCTTATCCTCATCGGACAGCCATGACGGCGGCGTGATGTGCCGTGGTGCAGGATAACTGCTGGATGTTTTACAAAAATGGGTGATCGCCTCAGAGATGATGTTGGCAAGTTTGGCAGGGGTTAAGATGACAGGCTTTTTGATGCCATCAAAGGAGCGTTCCACCTCGATGGCACCCAGACCAAGCTCGCCTGCCAAACGAGCAGGGGTCAGTCGTGGCAAACTCACCTTGGCGGTGATGTCTCGTGGTACATGACGAAAGGCGAGCGAATGAAAAGTTTGGCAGCGGACGTTAGGGGGGAACTTGCCCTGTGCTTCATTGGCAATGGATTTATTAAATGCCAAATACAGCCCCCGACCACGCAGATTTTCGCTGATGAGTTTTAGGGTGGTGGTCTTGCCTGCCCCTGCATAAGCGACGATTTTAAAAGAATCGCCTGTTTGTGCCATCTCTAAGGCGGACAGCTGCTCAGCGGTAGGGGCATAGGTGGTCATGATAAAAACTCATTTTTAAACAACCTATTATAACAAAAAACGAACCGCCTTTGGCAGCTCGTTTGGGACTGTTTATGTGTCACTTACAACGAAATCGCAGAGTTAAACTTCATCAGCCTGTCATATCGCCCAGACAAGAGTTCATTTTTGCCAAGCATTTCTAGCTCATTAAGCTGAGAGGTGAGCAGCACTCTTAGATTCTCCATCGCCACCTTGGGGCTCAGATGACCGCCCTCCCCTTCATCCACCACCTCATCAATGAGACCAAGCTCATGTAAGTTGCTTGCAGACAGTTTTAATGCTTCTGATGCCTCAGGGGCTTTTTCGGCAGTCTTCCACAAAATAGAGGCACAGCCCTCAGGCGAGATGACCGAATAAATGCTGTTTTGTAGCATGTTCACCTTATCTGCCACGCCGATGGCCAACGCACCACCAGAGCCACCTTCACCGATGACGGTAGCGATGATGGGGGTATTTAGACTGCTAAACACCGCAATCGCCTTGGCAATCGCCTCTGCCTGTCCACGCTCCTCTGCCCCCACACCCGGATATGCCCCCGGTGTGTCAATAAAGGTCAGCACTGGCAATCCAAAACGCTCCGCCATCTGCACAAGGCGAATGACCTTGCGATACCCCTCAGGGCTTGCCATGCCAAAGTTATGGGCAATCCGCTCACGAGTGCTGCGTCCACGATGCTGACCGATAATCATCACAGGTTTGCCCCCAAATCGTGCCAAGCCCCCTAAAATCGCTCGGTCGTCAGCAAAAGCACGGTCGCCATGCAATTCATCAAATTCAGTAAACAGTTCTGACACATAGTCCAAAAATAATGGGCGGTCAGCATGGCGGGCGAGTTTGACACTTTCCCAAACACTAGGGGCTTGACTCATAAGGGTTCCTTAAAAATTTTAGAAGACATTGTTCAATAAACCTTGTTAAATAAAAATGCAGTAGGTGGTACGCTCTCCATTCGGGCTGTATTTTAAGGGTGTAGTGACACACCTACGCCAAAATTGATGTCAATGAATGAGCGATTAACAATGCCTTTAAGATTTATACAAATGTAAACTTAGGTAGTTTAGCATACTTTTGACGCTTTGGGAAGTGTTATTACAGTGGCACGTTACTCTGCCGCTCTGATTGAATTCATTCAAATAAGCTTGCCTCATGAGTCTCTATGACAGACGTGACATAAGATAAAGCCAATACTGCTGATGAGCCTTCTTAGCCAAGCTTAGCCAAATCAGTCCCAAGGGCTGTATTTGACACCTGACCTCACCCTCTAACCCGCCACCGAGAGCTTGACGCCCCATTTGGCGAATTGAGCGACATCAGCGATGAGTTCGCTTTTTATGAGCTCCTTATTGAGACCCTCCGCCAACGTCACCTGCCAATGGTCTTTGCCAAGTACAGACAGCTCAATGGGGGCAGATTTGATGGTGCGTGAATGATTGGCAGTCACAGCAAGGCGTAAGATTAGGCACAGATAGACCAGTTTGCGACCGCCAAGGCTCTCCACAACTTCTAGATTTTCAGATTTTAGTTTTCGTCTGTGGTGCAGGGCAATCTGTGCCATGCTCGCCTGCCCCATTTGGGCAAACCCTGCAATGTCTGAGAACTCCAACAAGTAAGCACTATGCCGCTGATAGTTGCTATGCCCCACTGCCAGCCCAATCTCATGCAAGTTGGACGCACGGCGAAGCAAATCTCTATCCTCGTCATCAAACCCTAGGTCATCTTTGACCGCATCAAACAGTCGGCCACAAGTCGTCATGACACGCCCTGCCTGCTTGATGTCCACCGAATATCGCTCAGCTAAGGCAGACACGGAGCGATCGCGTACATCTTCATTGTCAAGCCTGCCTAACATGTCGTACATCACACCCTCACGCAAAGCTCCATCTGAATAATAAAGCTCCTTGATATCAAGCGTCTGCATGATGGCAAGAAGCTCTGCCACACCAGCAGGGAAGACCGCTTGGCGATGAGCTTTGACACCCTCAAACTCTATCTTATCCACATGTCCTAGTTTAATCAGCTGCTCTTTTAGCTTTCGCATGCCCTCTTGGGTGATGACCTCATGAGTAAGCCCAAGCTCTTCTAAGACCAACTTACAGGCTTTTGCCGTCCCTGATGAGGCAATGGCATTATCCCAGCCGACTTTTTTATAACGTTTGGCGATGGTTTGTAGCTCTACCTCTGTGGCGGTCATGGCGTCATGAAAGGCTTTTTGGGTGATTTTACCGTCTGTAAAATATTTTTTGGTAAATGCCACGCAGCCCATTTGTA
>JBHCFR010000096.1:0-9870 GCA_041801945.1 Moraxella sp.
AATGCCCTTTAATAGCACACTTTGATTTAAGAGCACCACACCACTGCGTTTTAGGGCTTGGCATTTGTGTGCCAAAGCTTCATCTATTTCTTGGGGGTGGTTAATGTGCAGTACCATGACGATGTTTTTGGGGCAAGAGGCTAAGATGCTGAGCAACTCATCATCAATCCGACTGGGCAAAATGGCAGGCATTCGGGTGTGAATCCGAATCGTCTTGACATGGGCAATGGCTGATAAGGCCGCCACCCACTCACCAAATCGGCGGTTACTCACGTTAAGAGGATCGCCGCCACTTAGTAGCACTTCGTTGATGTTTTGGTCGCGTTTAATATAATCACAAATCTCATGGACATCTTGACTGCTCGGCAGGTTCGCCCCATAATCAAAATGCTGACGAAAGCAATAACGGCAATGCACCGCACATGCCCCTGTCAGCGTGATTAGGGCACGGCTTTGATATTTGTGCAGCAGCCCTTTGATGGGGTTGTGCGTCTTCTCATCTAAGGGGTCGTCATGATAGCCCACCACCGATAAGGTCTCGGCGATGTCGGGCAGGATTTGCCTAAGTAGCGGATCATTGGCATCGCCTTTTTTCATCTTATGAATAAAAGCCATGGGCACTCTTAGGGGGAATTTTTGGGGATGATGGAGCTCTTTGGGTAAGGGTAATTCCAACAGCGAATATAATGTCGCAACATCGCTCACCGCTTGCGAGAGTTCTGTTTGCCAATGGCTGCTGTTAAAAAAAATATCGTTCATTTTTGACAAAGTTTGGTGACATTCAGTATAATAGGCGTGTTGGACATTAGGGCATGCCCATTCATCACATTGACATCATGTTTGCTAACATGAAGGTGATTTCTTGATTTTTGCGTTAAAAATGGCTAAATCTTCTTTTCTTATGTCAATTCATCTGACAAATCAGTTGTCTGCCTACCATGTTCTTCTAGGTCACAAAACCGATTTCAACACACCCTAGCTTAGGTGCGTCATTATAACGCATTTTGCTTTTCATTTTTTATTTTTAAGGTAATTTTCATGGCAAGTTTTTCTACCAATGATTTTAAGGCAGGCTTAAAAGTCATGCTTGACGGCAACCCCTGCTCTATCCTAGAAAACGAATACGTCAAACCTGGTAAAGGTCAAGCCTTTAACCGCGTCAAACTACGCAACCTAAAAACAGGTAAAGTCCTAGAACAGACCTTCAAATCAGGTGATAGCCTAGAAGGCGCGGACGTGGTGGATACCGAAATGAACTATCTGTACAACGATGGTGAGTTTTGGCACTTTATGCATCCTGAGACCTTTGAGCAGCTCTCTGCCGACAAAAATGCCATGGGCGATGCCGCTCAGTGGCTCAAAGAGAACTCTAATGCCGTCTGCGTCATCACCTTATTTAATGGCTCTCCTCTGTCAGTCACCGCACCCAACTTTGTGGAGCTTGAAATTGTGGAGACTGACCCCGGTGTGCGTGGTGATACCTCAGGAGGTGGTGGCAAACCTGCCAAATTAGAAACAGGGGCGGTGGTACGAGTGCCCTTATTCGTCCAACAAAACGAAGTCGTTAAAGTAGATACCCGTACCGGCGAATACTTATCGCGTGTGTGACGAACTGCCCTCTATCTTGACGGGGACTTATCTGATTGTTTATTTGGTTGTATTGAAGAGTTGTGTTCAATTGAGCCTCTAAATCTTTACTTGGTATTGCCCATAACAAAAACCCAAGAATGATAACATTCTTGGGTTTTTTGGTGGTTAAAGAATTACTTTTTCAAATCATCACCATCAAAAACAGAAGATGTCTGTGATGGGCTTACCTGCTCAGCATCGTCAGCTTTGACCGTGGCGGGCAAAATGATGGCTTTATCAGCACTTGCCTCATCCTTCGTCTTATCCTCAGACTCTAATTTGTCTTGCAGGCGCGCCAAATAACGTGCCGCGGCTTCTCTTCCTCCTAGACCAAAGGCTAAGGCAAATGCCACTGCCACTGCCCCTAAGGTCAGACCAAAGGCAAGGTTTACGATGCTATCAGCGATGCCCATGGCTTTTAGACCCATCGCCAACACCAGCCCAATGATGAGTGTGCGTACGATGTTGGCAAGACATTTTGAGCCTTGTGCTGAACGTTCAACCACCCCTGCGACGATGCTTGCAAGCCAAAAGCCAATGACAAGAATGATGGCACCTAGAATAATCTGACCACCAAAGTGAATGAAAGTCGTCACGATGTCACTGATTTGCACCAAACCAAGTATGTCAGCGGCTGCCACAGAAGCAAAAAGCATGGCGAAGAAAATAATACCACAGCGAACCAATCCTGATACTTTTTGAGTGCCAAGTGCCTCTTGCATGCCTAGCTTAGCAGGCAGGGCGTCCACTTGGGTGTTTTCAAGCAAGCCTTTGATGATGTCAGCCACCATACGCACGACAAAATACGTCACCGCCAAAATGGCTACTGCCGTCAGTACGTTTGGCAGGGCGGTCATGATTTTATTGAGCATGTTGGTTGCAGGCAGGCTGATGGCTTCTATTTTTAGAGCATCGAGTGCAGCAATGGTGAATGGCACAATGATGAGCAAAAAGACCAGTGAACCTGTGATGTTTGGCAAGCTGTTTTTCTCGCTGATGCCTGCTTTGGTGGCAAGTGCTTGGATGTTTAGCGAATTGACCAAATTAACGACGATGCCCTTGATGATTTTGGCAACGACAAAACCGATAAAGAACACCACGCCTGCGGTGAAGATGTTTGGCACAAAAAGCAGCATCTTATCAATCATGTTGGTCAGCGGCGTAAAGAGTCCATTAAGCCCTAATCTGCCTAACACCATGGTTAATGCCACAAGTAAAATCAGCCAATACACCATGTCGGCAATCGTGCCACTCATGGGCTTGACAGATGCCTGAGCAGAGAGTCTGTCATCTAGCGTGGTCTTAGACAGCCCAGCCAAGGTCGCATTCTTGGCAACGATGGCAATCACCCAGCCAATGACACCCACGGCAACAGCGGCAAGAAGATTTGGCACAAAGAGTAAGACTTGATTAACCATGT
The DNA here is from genome assembly GCA_041801945.1 of Moraxella sp. Taxonomy (GTDB): domain Bacteria; phylum Pseudomonadota; class Gammaproteobacteria; order Pseudomonadales; family Moraxellaceae; genus Moraxella. The sequence goes on from JBHCFR010000096.1 coordinate 3,050, forward strand.
TGGCAAACGGAGCAGAAATGGTGGCGAGGTTCAGCTGATTGAGTGCTGCTGAGATGGCAATGATGAACACGAACCAAAAAACAATCTTGCTAAGCAGACTATGCAAATCATAGTTTTTGCCAGTTTGGGTGTTCATTTTTTGATTTAAATTAATTTTGGTTAAGGCGGTTTTGGTCAATGACGCAAAAATCAAGGCGGCAAAATAACCGACCAAGAAAATCACAATTGCCCCAATGACCGAGCCGATAGGGCTAGTCAAATAATGATTGAACACCATAAATGAGTTTGGCTGCATACACACTCCTTAAAATCTAAATCGCAAAAGTTAAAGCGGATAATGGACTCTCATCGTAAAGCCATCATCCATCAAAATCATCAAATAAACATAAGCCAAATCGTCTAGCCAAACTGCACAACAATAACAGACCATCAACATTGAGCGTCTGTCCGCATCAGGTCATCAGATAAAATTTGGCTTACTGTCTTGTTTAGAATAACATCATATTCAATATTTGTGACATAAAATTTACAAAAAATCATACAAATTAACAAATTAGCGTAAATTATTCATAAAAACCCAACTTTCAAGCCATGAAAGTTGGGGGTGGAGAAAGGAGAAATCACAAAACAGATGAGCAGAGTTAGTAAGTAAAGTTTACCCCAACCCGGTATTCACGACCCACACCTGGTAGACCGACCTTTGCTAAGGTCTGTGGCACATAGTACTCATCAGAGATGTTATTAATGGCAAAATTGACATTCATGCGGTCATTACCATAAGGCTTCCAGTTGGCATAGACATCTGTGGTGTTGTAGCCATCACGATGAGCTGTGGCGTCATAGGCAGGGTCATTTTTCCAGACGGCACCTGTGATGTCATCCACATGACGATAATTGACACCCACCTCTACATTCGGCTCAGCAAAACGATATGCCAGACCTGCGGTATAGGTGCGACCAAGGCTGACCGCATATTCACGATTGCCAAAGCTCGGTAAGTTGCCCGCTGCATCAGGCTGACTATAAAACTCAGGATCACTCTCGGCGACGCCCAGACGAGCAGTTAGACCTTGGTATCTATATGTCGCTCCAAGCTCCCAACCCTGATTTTTGGCATAGCCCACATTGTCAATGCCGTTATACAGTACTGTACTGCCATTTTCATCATGTCTGGCTACTTGACCACTCGTGAGCAAATCATCAATCTTCTGCCAGTAATAACTGCCGTCTAACGAGAAGTTGCCATTGTTGTAGTTAAATCCGATTTCGGTATTCTTGGCTTTTTCTGCTTTTACACCATCAGCAATAGAAATGAGACCATTACCACTACGCAAGGCATCCACCAGACGTGGGCTGCGTGTGGCGTGGTTATGCGTGGCATTAAAACTAAGTGCTGGCGTCGCTTGCCAAATCAGTCCAACACTGGGGTTTAGAGCACCATCAGAGACTTCTTTACCATCCATCGCCTTGAACTTAAAGTGGTCATAACGCACCCCTGCTGTGGCGGTCACATTACCAATATCCCCAATGATTTCTACATAAGCACCCGTGTCGGTTTTTTCTTGATTAATAAGATCAACACCGAAAGGCTGCCAATTTGGGGTTTGCCCACGAGGAGCCACATTGATGAGGTCGGTTGCTTTGCGAGAATAGTTGGGCGTGATTTCTTGGTGACGGTAGTTTAGTCCATATTTTACCAACACATCTTCATGGGCTTGGGTGTCAAAGTTGAGGTTTGCCCCTTTGGTTTCCACCTTGGTTTCATTATGTTCTAGCACCAATCCCAATACACCTGGGTTGCCATACTGCTCACCACCTGCTGATTCACGTTTGTTTTCCATGACATACACGTTAGCGGTGGCATCTGTATTGAATCCTAGATTTTTACCTATCCATTCAAGATTGGTTTGTGTTAGAGACAGTTCACGATAGCGAGGGTCTTGCCTTTCAACCGTGAGACGACCGCTGGCGATGGGAGCGTTGAAGATGTCAAACTCTTCACGCACATTACGCACGCCTTTGTCAGTTTCATTGAGATGGCTTAGCACAAAACGGTGATCGCCAAAGGTCGCCCCAAGCTTTGCCAAATAACTGACTTTATCCAAATCGGTTGATGGTACAGTGTCACCTCCTAGGTAATTCACATAGCCATCGCCTGCCTTGTAATTGCTTTGATTGACACGATTGGCGGCGATTAGGGCATCAAAACTCCCTGCTTTACCATAGATGGCGGCGTTATAAGAATGCTCGTCATTAGAGCTGTACCCTGCCCCTACTTTAAAGCCCACTTCTTGACCGTCTTTTAATAAATCCAGTGCATCAACGGTCTTTGCCACAATCGCCCCATTGGTCGCCCCGATACCTGCCGAAGCACTACCCGCCCCTTTTTGTACAGAGACGATTTTCACCAAGGAGGGATCTAACATATGGCGGCTTTGATGATAGAGGATTTGGCTGTCGCTGTACGCATTATCGATCTTCGCGTCAATGGAGTTCTGACCCATGCCACGAATGGAGATGTACTGTGATGACCCAGTACCTCCGCCAAAATCAATGGCAGGCTCAGATTGGAGCAGTTCACGCAGACCTGTGGCAGTAGACTCCTCTTTTTCTTGTAGTGTCACCACATTGGTCTTTACCTTTGTACCATGGCGGTCAATGGTAATCACTTCATGACCTAAATCTGCCACAGACTCGCTCTCGGTGGTGTCCGCGAATGCTGTCACCGATGTCATCGCACCGATGACGGCAAAAGTCAAATGACGCAGGGCAAATGTTTTTTGTTTCATAGTATCACCTAAGTATCAAAAAGAAAAAGCAAGTAAACTCTACATCATGTAAAGTTGTGTAAAACGACGGTAATAATATTACCATCTTTGCTTTTAAAAGTAAATAGGATTTTTTCTTATTTTTATAATCAATATCTTTTGATAAATCATGTCTTTTGACAGACATTCATAAATAAAAAAGACTCACGCATGGTAAGTCTTTTTTATATGATTTTTAATCAGATTCATAGGACAGCTCATCAATTGGCATGCTAAGTCATCTCATACAGTCAAGCAGTCATTCATGATCATTTGGCGATGACAAATTCACCGACATCCAAATGATGTCCCCATTCTCGCAGGATTAGAACTTGACTGGCAAATTTGGGCGTTTGGGGCAGATTTGGCAGATCGTACCCATAACGCACCCCTGATAATACCGCAAAGGCGAGCTCTATTTGCTCACGGTCTATCACTACCTTTTCATCAGCTATTGTATGTGGCAAGATAGCCAACTCATCTACTTGATAAACATAAGTTTTATGCTCATTAAGTAGTTTATCTCTTAGCGGTGAAATTACGTCTTCAATGTGCATAATCGCCACCTCCCACGCATAGTCACTGGGCGGATAAGGGGCGAGTAATGGCTCAATGTTGGTTAAATCCAGTGCAATGGTTTCATCATTAATGATAACTTTATCATCTTGTAAAAATAAGCTATTCATCATAAACCTGCCACCAGCGATGTCATGCTAATAGACGCTATATCAATCTCATCATTAAACAAGTGTATGGACTCACTCTGCTCAATCATCGCCATAATGTATAAAAATGGCAAATAATGTTCTTCGGTCGGCACTGCCAAAGACGCATTGGGCAAAGTGTGATAATGAGCCAGCGTTTTTAAATCCTTATCTTGTATGGCTTGATTGATGGTTTGTTGAAAATCAATCGCCCAATCATAAGGCTTGCCGCCGCCAAACTGTACTGCTCGTAGATTATGTACAATATTACCACTACCTATTATCAGCACGCCCATCTCTCGCAGTGCTTTGAGCTTTTTGGCAATATTTAAATGCCAATCCATCGATTGATGACGTTTGAGCGATAATTGCACCACAGGAATATCGGCATCAGGATACAGATACTTTAATACCGTCCACATGCCATGGTCAAAGCCTTGTGCTGGGTTTAATGCCACGCCATCATCATGTAATAGCTCGGCGATGGTATCAGCAAGTTTTGGCTCGCCTTTTGCCGCATATTCAACTTGATATAATTCCTTGGGAAATCCATAAAAATCATAAATCAAGGGCGGATACTCGCCCGATATAACTTCTAATTGAGTATCATACCAATGTGCAGAAATCATCAAAATGGCACGGGGCTTAGGCAATTTTTTGCCGATGTCGCTAATCGCTTGGTTAAATGGGTTGTTAGGGTTTAGAACATTCATGGGATTGCCATGACCCAAAAATAGGATGGGATATTTTTTCATAGATGCTCGCTTAAATTTTATACTTAATGAGTGATTGTAATGTTGCTCAATAAAAAGACCGTAGATACTTGCAGGCACCATAAAGACTGCCTTAGGGGGTGTAATACACCGACGCCGACATTTATTTCACTGCATAAGCCGCTAGCACTGCCTTTGATTTTAATCGGTCTACTTGATGATAAAAAGCCCTGATGGTCAATCAAGGCTTGGCGATACGGCAGTGGTCGTCTTAAAAAAAAGTTTGTACGACTTTTCCTGTCAATACTTTACCTAAAAAGGGTGTATTTTTACCTGCTGACAGCATGGTGTCTTCATTCACCGTCCACTCATGATTGGGATCAATGAGCACTGCACCGCCAATCTTCTCATAATCGCTAATCCCTGCTATCTTGGCAGGATTGATGCAGATTTTCTCAATGAGCTGCTTTATACTTAGCACACCATCTGTCACCAGCTTACATCCGAGTGACACAAAAGTGTCAAAGTTGCTAATCCCTGCACTCGCCTCAGCAAAAGGGGCTTGTTTGCTACTACTTGACAGTGGCTCATGGTGTGTGCAGATGGCATCAATCGTCCCATCTTGCAAGCCTTTGATGAGGGCTTGCTGATCAGTGTTTGAGCGTAGTGGCGGCAACACATAGGCGTGGACATTATAACCCTCAATGTCATCATCGGTCAGATGCAGCTGATGCATGGCGACATCGCAAGTAATCGGTAAGCCCTTTTGTTTTGCCCAGCGTATGAGCTCCACAGAGGTGCGGCAGGTGATTTGGCTAAAATGAGCGGACAGCCCTGTCTCTTCCACCATCAAAATCTCTTTGGACAGTGCGATGGTCTCAGCCAGCCAAGGAATCCCTTGCAAGCCATGAAAAGAAGCAATGTAGCCATCATGAGCCACACCTCCTGCGGACAAGCTTGGCTCATTGGGGTAGAAAAACACCTTTAAGCCAAACGTGGAGGCATACTCCAAGGTGCGAAGCATGACCAAGTCATTATCAAAACCTTGGGTGGCATTGGTCACGCCGATGACGCCGCCTTGTTTTAGTCCAGCAAGGTTGGCAGGCTGTTTACCTTCTAGTCCTGCACTTAGTGCTCCTAAGATGTGTAGATGTATGCCGCCATCTGTCCATGCTTTTTGTTGTAGCCCCTTTAACAGTGAGCCATTTTCCAAAACAGGATTGGTATCAGGCGGTAACACCACGTGCAAGATACCATTATCACGAGCGGCACGCCCTTCGCTGGCAAGCGTGCCATGCGACTGATGCCCCGGCTCACGCAGGCGACCACACAAGTCCACGATGGGTGGAATGAGCCATTTGCCATCGGTGTTGAGCTCATCTAAGTTTGGCATCTGCCAAGTGGGGGGAAGTAGGTTTTGCATGATTTTTCCTATTTAATTTACTGTCATTTGCCTTTGCTGGACTTACTTTAAATCGCACGCTTCGCTAATGCCTTCTTGACACGCCTTTTTATAATAAACTTTGGCTTCATTGACATCTTTTTTAACGCCCAAACCATGCTCATACATCTGACCCACCTGATAATAAGAGCTGCTGGCATAGCTCACGACTGGCATATTGATGTCTTGCTGATAATAGTACATCGCTTTGTCATAATCTTCTAATTCATCGTAAATATTGCCAAGCCAAAAATAACTATGATGTAATGCCAATCTCGCCCCTTGAACTTCAGCACTTGTATCGCCCTCGCCCTTATCATCCATGATTTTTTGATTTTGTTCAATAGAAATCTGATACCACTCAATGGCTTTTGTCAAATCACGATTGCCATCTGTGTCATCGCGATACAAATCAGCAATCAAACCACTTGCCTTATTGTCTCCTTGATTGTGAGCTTTTGTCGCCCAATCTAAGGCTTTTTGAAAATCCCTTTTACCACATTTGCACACGCCACCATCCAATTTCCTCCATCCATTATAATAATCAGCAAGCCATAATTGGGCAGATGTCTTATTATCATTTGCCATTTTTAAATAATAGTCATAAGCCTTTTTTTCATCTCTTTTAAAGCCGTCAAACCAACCCATCTCATAAGCACCCGCCAATTGATAGAACGCAACTGAGCCTACTTTTTCGGCAAGTTGATGCGTCCAATAAACCGCTTTTTCTTCATCAGCTCCATATAAATAAATTTCTGCCAACCCATTCATGGCTTGAATATCGCCATTTTCTGCCTTTATTTTTAAGGTGGTTAATTCTTGTTGAACTTCCTGCTGCTCCTCTTTTGATAGCTGATGACCATTTAGTGCTGTGATTTCATAAGTTGTTGAATTACTAGCAAATGCTGACATGCTACCTAACCATCCCACCATCATCAAGACTAAGATTTTTTTCATATCACAAACCCCGAGCCAACTTTTGCCCACGCATCGCCATCGCCATGACCGCCATACGCACCGCAATGCCATTATTCACCTGCTTTAAGATAACCGACTGACTGCCATCTGCCACCGACGAGGCGATTTCAACCCCTCGATTCATCGGGCCTGGGTGCATGACTAGGGCATCTTGTTTGGCAAGTTTAACACGACTCTC
>JBHCFR010000097.1:0-3572 GCA_041801945.1 Moraxella sp.
AATTTGTGTGCGTGGTTATTCTGTCATGGCAGGGTATTGGGATGAACCTGAAAAAACCAAAGAAGTCATTGACGAGCATGGTTGGATGCACACAGGCGACATCGGCAAGATGGATGATGAAGGCTATGTGCAAATTAAAGGACGAATCAAAGACATCGTCATTCGTGGCGGTGAGAATCTATTCCCCAAAGAGATTGAAGACTTTCTCTACAAGCACCCTGCGGTGAGCGAGGTACAAGTCGTTGGGGTGCCCGACCCCAAATACGGTGAGGAGCTTTGTGCCTGCATCATTTTACACGATGACGCTACTTGCGACCAAGAGAGCATTCGTGCATTTTGTAAAGACAAAATTTCCCATAACAAAATTCCTCGTTATGTGCAGTTTGTCAGCCAATTCCCCATGACCGCCTCAGGTAAAATTCAAAAATTCAAGCTCAGAGAGGAGATGTGCTTCGTGCTTGGCATCAGTTTAGAAACGGATTATTAGCATAAAAGGCAGGGATGCATTACCTGCCTAGGATGCACCCATTGTCCTATTTGTCATCAAAAATAACAGCCCTCGTATCTTTTTTAAGAATTTTGATTCCAAACATCAAAATTCTACCCCTGTTTTTGTCAAAATTGGTGCGAGGCTCTGATGACATCGCAGGAAAGTAAAAAAAAGCAAAGCGATGGACGCATCTTATCCATCCACAACATCTAGGGATACAGTCACACAAAATAAGGAGCAACACATGACCAGAACAGTCAATATTAATGACGTCATTGACAACAATAGCTTTAAACCCTTTCACTGGCAAGTGCTGTTTTGGTGCTTGTTGGTCATCATCTTTGATGGTTATGACCTAGTCATCTATGGCGTGGCACTGCCTCTGCTCATGGAGCAGTGGTCACTGACATCGGTGGAGGCAGGCATGCTCGCCAGTTCGGCACTAACAGGCATGATGTTTGGTGCGATGATTTTTGGGGCATTGGCAGATAAGATTGGACGCAAAAAAGTCATCATGATTTGCACTGCCTTTTTTAGCGGATTTACTTTTTTGGGTGCTTTTTCTCGCAATCCCACCGAATTTGCCATTTTGCGATTCATTGCAGGTTTGGGTATCGGTGGGGTCATGCCAAATCTGGTCGCCCTAACCTCCGAATACGCCCCCAAAAAATCTCGTGCCACCATGGTCTCTGTCATGTTTAGCGGCTATGCGGTGGGCGGTATCATCTCGGCTCTTTTAGGTACGTTCTTGGTCAAGGATTATGGCTGGAAAATCATGTTCTATCTGGCGGGCATTCCATTGGCTGGCTTTCCGCTCATTTGGAAGTTTTTGCCTGAGTCTGTGACCTATTTGGTTAAAGAAGGGCAACACGATAAAGCACGTCATATCATCAAAAAATTAGCACCAGAGCTGGATGTGACTGATGACACCAAGCTTGTCTTAAATGAGATAAAATCCGCCAACGATGAGGGCACTGCCACACAATCACAAAAACGTTCCGCTTTTGCCATGCTGTTTACCGAAGGGGGAGCTTTTGGGACATTTATGTTTTGGATAGCGTTTTTCATGTGTCTGCTCATGACTTACACACTAAGCAGTTGGCTGCCTAAGCTCATGCTGTCAGCAGGATATTCACTAAAAGGCAGCATCATGTTCTTATTCGCTCTCAACATTGGGGCGATGGTGGGTGCCATCTCTGGTGGCTTCTTGGCTGACCGCTTCCATCTAAAACCTGTGATTGTCACCATGTGTGCTTTGGCGGCACTCTCCATCTCTGCCCTTGCCATCAACTCGCCACCCATCATCTTGTATTCATTGGTGGCAGTAGCAGGTGCAACCACCATCGGCACTTCCATTTTGTTATATAGCTATTTGGCACAGTTTTATCCACTTCACATCCGCACAACAGGCATTGGCTGTGCCTCGGCGGTCAGTCGTATTGGGGCGATTGTTGGACCCATCATCACAGGCATGCTCCTTGCGATGAATCTGCCTCACGCTTATAACTTCTTAGCCATTGGCATTCCTGCACTGATTGCAACGATTGCCATGGTGTTGTTAAAGCGAACCTGATGCAGGCTTATGGTTCATCTTGCCACTCATTCATCTGCCGCCAAACAATGACTGGCAAGCTCTATCTTAGATGCAACAAAGAGATGGGCTACCCTCTCTTTGTTCATTGGTCTTGCAAAAGAGTGCTCATGACATCCTATAAGATAAAAATCCTTTTACATGCTCTTGTCATGACGCCACAGAACTCATAAAATGATGTCAATCTTGGGCTTATTTGATGCCATTTTATCCCTTGCCCCAAACAGAGGTTTTTATGACTGACAGTTATTACACCTTAAAACAACGCACACACGATGGCACGACCACCACCGCCATCTATGACTGTAACATCCACGCCCAAGGTGCATGGAACCCTCATGAGCAGCACATGGCACCTGCCACAGGACTGATGTGTGCTGAGCTTGAAGCTTTTATGCCCCGAGAGGACATGCGTTTTGGGCGTATCAGCTTGGATATTTTTGGGCTGATTTTATTTGGTGAATTTACGGTAGAAACCAAAATCATGAGAGCAGGTCGCACCATTGATCTCATTGAGTCGGTGATGCGTGCCAAAGATAAGGCAGGTGTAGAGAAGACTTGTATCGTCGCTCGGGCTTGGCGACTGCAAAAGAGCGACACCACCTCTGTGGCAGGCACCGAAGATGCTCACATCGGTTCACCCGATGATTATCCTGATTGGCATGGCATGAAACACTGGGGAGGTGGCTACATTGACAGCATCTACACTAAAGCGCATCCTGATAACCGCCATGGCAGCGGCATTGTGTGGATTAATAATGATTTGGACATGGTGAGCTACCAAGGCAAGCCCCTGCCCACCTCGGATTTTGTGCATCTGATGGGCATGGTGGACACCGCCAATGGTGTTACTCCTCGCATTCATCAGCCAGAGGGTATCGTGTGGGCATTTCCCAACCTTGATTTACAGATACATCTGCTGCGTTTGCCTGTTGGTCGTTGGCTAGGATTGCAAACCATTCAGCAGATTCACACTGATGGCATTGGTCTGACCAGCAGTATTTTGCATGACGAGCAAGGTCCTTTTGGTCGCAGCGAGCAGATTTTGACGGTGCGAAAAATCTCTTAGGGACACCCAGTCATACACCCTGACACATGACACCTTAACACATGAAAGTTAGCCCATGAAAGCTTGACAGTCTTTGGTAAGCTTTATTGACAGTTGTGGTGTTATTTAGAGAGGATAAAGGCAAATCATCGAGGGTCATGTGCGTATTTATCGCATGCTCTTGATGACGTGCATGACCACACCCACCACCATCATGTAATCCCCTTCTTTAAAACTAAAATTAGGATGAGGATCCGCTTCATTCTCCGAATGTAGTTCAAGCTTACCCCCTTTTAGCTTATGCAGACGTTTAATGGTAAATTCATTACCCAAATCCGCCATGACGATGTCAAAATGTCTGGGCTCTACCGAAGGATCAAAGATGAGCCCATCATCTTTATCAATACCCGCATCCAACATGGAATATCCCCCACATCGCACCA
>JBHCFR010000098.1:0-6488 GCA_041801945.1 Moraxella sp.
ATCCCCGGTAGCATGGGGGCAAAATCCTACATCGTGCGTGGACGTGGCAACAGCGAGAGTTTCTGCTCATGCTCGCATGGGGCAGGGCGCGCCATGAGTCGTGGTCGTGCAGCCAGAGAGTTTGGCTTGACCGATTTAATACGCCAAACACAAGGGGTGGAATGTCGCAAAGATAAAGGCGTGCTGGACGAGATTCCACAGGCGTATAAAGACATTGATGCCGTCATGGAAAATCAAAAAGACCTAGTAGAAGTGGTGCATACCCTAAAACAGGTCATGTGTATTAAGGGCTAATCATGAAACCAAGAACACAAAAAGAGCTTGTTAAATTTGGCAAGCAGCTCGCGGAGAATCCCAGCAGGTTCGCCCAAGCTGGTAAGTTTATCAAGGCACGCAATCAGGCGGTAGTAAGGCCTTTACTCAAAAAGGGCGGCATTCATGATAAGGACAATCCCAAGACTTATCACAAAAAAGAACGCCGAGAGGCAAAATTAGCCTTGAAAAAGTCGTACTAAAACAAGGTAGGTTTTGGGGAGGTCTGTGTCGCCAACATCGTCCGCATGGGGTTAAAGCTACGTCTATGCTCTGGCAGTATCCCATGCTCAACAATGGCGGTCATGTGCGATTTACTGGCATAGCCTTTGTGCTTGTCTAGATGATAGTTGGGGTAGATTTTGGCGTAGTCATTCATGTGGTTATCACGATGGACTTTTGCCAAAATACTGGCACAGGCAATGCTGGTATGAATGCCATCGCCCTTGATGAGCGTGCTAATAGAAGACCCAAAAACAGCAAAGTCATCGGATAATATCGGCACGGCGTTACCATCTATGAGGATGCGAAGGTTGTCATCTAAGGTGATGTCATTTAGCCTAATGAGGCTTTCAATGGCAAGTCTCATGCCTAAGAGGGTGGCTTGATAGATGTCAATCTCATCAATCACCCATGCAGGGACGTCAATGAGAGCATAACTCTGACAGCATGATTTGATGGGCTCAAAAAGCAGGTTTCGCTTTTTCTCGGAGAGTTTTTTGCTGTCGTTAATCATCATGAGGGGCGTGCCTGCTAACGAAACCGCACCAAACTCGCCAGTGAGTGCGTCGTCTAAGATGACCGCACCCACCGTCATCTGTCCAAATAAGGAGCCTCTGCCCACTTCATCAATGCCGATGACGATGGCAGATGAGCTGGGCTTATGATTTTGATGGGTCAAGATGGTGCAGTCTTGAACGTAGGTGTTTTGGGTGTGGGCTTTTTTAAGCATGGCTAATGGTGTGATTAATCGGTGTTTTGGTCAAGTGGACGCCCAAGGCGAGCTCGCTCTGGGGTGAGTTTGTCAAGCAGTCGGGTGGAGATTGGCAAGGGTTCATCAAACATGATCCCTGCTAGGATTTCGCCGCACAAAGGGGCAAAGCTAAATCCCTTTGAGCCCATGCCGTACAGGGCGTACAGTCGGCTGTCATGCCCATCGGCTTTATTGGCACCAGCTACCTTGCCAAGAATGGGGTGATAGTCGGGTGTTTGAGCGCGGATACTTGCTCTGCCTGTCAGATTTTTGGTGTTGATGTCTAATGTCTTGGCAAGATTTGGCAGGCTTTGGGAGAATTTATCCAGATTAAACGCGTGTTCGGCATCTTTGACTGACGTGTCCGTACTATTACGCACAAAGCTTGCACCCATTAAAAATAGGGGGCTGCCCTCTTTGTCAAAAACAGCACAATAACCGTCGTATTTGATGGGCGTGTTAAGTGTCGCTTTTAAGTCATCAGGCAGATGAGTGATGTCAAGCCATGAGACTTGACCACGGATTTTTCTGGGGTTAAAAAGCGAGTCATGCAGTAAATGACTTTCAAATCCTGCACATATCACGCAGACATCCGAGGATAATTGCCCATGCTCATTACTGAGGGTGACTTGATGACCGGTTTGGCAGATGGTTTGGACATCAAAGCATTTAAAGGAAATCAGAGGGTTTGACATGATGGCTTTTGCCAACTGATGGGTGTCTATGAGTCCTGCTTTGGGAATAAAAGCATTGATGGTTTGGGCGTTAAAATCATCATTATCTGAATCAAAAGCGTCATTAAAGGTGCGTATCAGCTCATCAGGGTAGCTCATGACCAGATGAGATAATTTCTCATGAGATTTTTGGGTGGGCAATAAGAAATCAATCACCCCTGTCCTATGAAAAATGGGGGTCTGTGAGCATTGGTTTAGTGCTTTGTAGAGACGCTCAGCATACAAGAAGCCGACCGTAGGCAGGTGATGGGGTGCCTCTGATGACTGCGTGAGTTTTGGGGCGAACAGAGCCACAGGATTGCCTGAGGCGCCTGCCAGAGGAGCGGTTTTATCTATGAGCGTGACCAAAACACCGCGGCGAGCCAAGGCATGAGCACTAAACAGACCTGACACACCTGCACCGATGACGATGGCGGTTTTTGGTGGTGTGCCCAGTTTTGGGGGATGTTCTGAGCAGAATCTAGCGGTAATCATCTCACGCTTACGCCCAAAGCCTTTGATTTTTTGTACGTCCATGCCGATGCCTTCTAGGGCTCGCCTTACCATGCCGCTGCTGCTGAACGTGGCAAGGGTGGCGTTGGGCTTGGACAGGCGTTTGATTTCATTGAAGATGTCATCAGACCACAGATCTTGGTTTTTGCTGGGGGCAAAACCGTCCAAAAACCACGCATCTGCCTTGGCGTGCATGAGCCCAAAACTCTCTTTGGCATCACCAAACCACAAATCAAGGCAAATGTTGCCCATGTGCAGACGATGACAGCCCGACAGTAGCAGTGGATAGTTGTCTATCAAAAAATGGATGAAAGTGGCGGTTTTCTCATCTTGCCATGCCGATAGAGCGGTATGCAGGTCAGTTTTGGTGAGTGGGTATTTTTCGGTGCTGACAAAGTGCAGGCGGGCAGAGGTGGGGGCAGTTTGTGACCACAGCAGGTAGGTCGCCAAAAAATTAAGCCCCGTACCAAACCCTGTTTCCATGATGACAAAATGCCCCTTGTCATCAAGATTGGCAAAACGCTCGTACAGCCCATTACCTTGCAAAAAGACATGATTCGTCTCATCAAGTCCACCGGCTTTTGAAAAATACACATCATCAAACTGGGTGGAGATGGGGATGGTATTACCCAAGCTGTCGGTCTGCCAGTGAATGTCAGCGTTTTTTAGGTTCATGGTTAATTAGGGGTTGGTGGTCGCTATGCTTCATTATTTTCGCTTCATGATGAGTGATGCTAGAATAAATCCAAGGATAAATGAAATCAAGGTGCTGATAACACCATACAAAAACAGCTGCCCACCACGTTCATTGACCAGCACATTAACCTGTGTGGTAAGCTCATCCACGCGTCCTTGCAGTTCATTGTTCTTAGCCAAAAGTTCAATATTAGCACGAGACAGTTCACTGTCATCAGGACTGTTTAGCTCAGCGAGCGTGGGAGCACTCGGACTGTGTGGACTGGCAGGAGGTGCAGGCACAGGTGGCGTACCGTAAGCAGAGGCAGTTTGAGCGGTGTTTTGCGTGGAGGGTGCGGTAGTTTGAGCGGTGTCATTTGTTGGGGCGGTCTGTGCAAGCACAAGAGTTGGCACAGTCGCAGCAATCAAAATCATAAAAGCGGCAAATCTCATGAGTTCATCTCAGCAGGTAGGGCTTGAATGAAAGGCTTGATGTCCACATGGCTGTACACGCCACCATGCAGATAGGGCTCGTCATTTACCCAAGCTCGCGCCTGTTCAATGTCGTCAAAATGAGCGATGATAAGACTGCCACTCATGGCAGGTTCGCCATGATTGATGGGTGTGGGTCCTGCGATGACAAGGCGATTTTGAGCGTGTAGGGCGGTGAGCCTTTCTAGGTGGGCAGGACGAATGGTGGCACGTTTGGCGGTACTGTCCGCGACGTCGTGTCCGATGATGGCAAATAATGGCATAAAAATTCCTAAAAACTAAAACCAAATTGGAGCGTGTTTGTATTGACCTTTGCAATTAAAACAAGATTCAACCATGTTTGACACAAACCATGTTCTATGCAAACATAGAATGTCAAATAATTAAAAACAGGCACCTAAAAACAGATACCTAATTAAAAACAGAGACCCAAAAATGACGTATGATAAACCAATGTCACAAGAGGCGTGCCTCAATGCGTCATTCTATAACGCTTTGCTAAAAAATCCAAACTGTATTGCACGACATAACCCACACCGAAGGCAAATAACAACGTCGCAAGCCCAACCACGCCACCTAGCAGCCAGCCCAAAAAACACACCGAACCCTCAATCAAGGTGCGAATCAGACCCACCTTAAATCCGCTTATTTGGCATAGCCCCACCATGAGACCGTCTCTGGGTCCTGCACCCATGTGCGTGGTCAGGTATAAGGCAGAAGCAATGCCGACGGTAACGACACCCAATACCGCCAATAAAATCTGTCCGCCCAAATGCTCCATCTTAGGCAGCACACTGTCAAAAATCCCCAAAGTGACAGCGATGATCAGGATATTGAGTAACGTGCCAAGACCAGCCTTTTGCTTTAAAGGAATCCATGCAAGCAAAACAAAAACGCTGATGATAAAGGTCACGACACCGACATTGAGTTTTGTTTGTAAAGACACCCCTTGGGCTAACACTGTCCAAGGTGCCGAGCCCAATTGCGATTTTAAGAGCAAAGCCTCACCAAATCCAAACAACGATAATGATAAGCATAAGACCGCCATTGGCAAGCATTTAGATTGCCATTTTGAGGGGCTACTCCATGGCGTGATGGGTAACACTCGGGTGCTGTTTTTCTGATGCGACATGATACCACCAAACCATCAAAATTACTTTTTAAGCTGATTTTCATCCACCACAAAATGCTTACGCAAGACGACAAACATCCCCACCAAAAACGTCATCATGACGATGATGTCACCAAAAGCGGTAAATTCGCCCCAATATTCCCCACCCATGAACACGAAGGCAAAAAAGGCGTGTAACCCTGCCATCAGGGCAAACAGCCCCACCCAAGCCCAGTTTAGTCTTGCCCAGCCTTGGGTGTCTAAGTCTAGCACAGGACCAAACAGCTTACGGATGATGGGCTGACGCTCTTTACTAAATAAAGGGGAGATGGCAAGCCCCACAGCAAAAGCCAAATTGATGAGCACCGATTTTAGGCGAATGTAATAATCATCACTTAGTGCCAACGTCAGTCCACCAAAAGCCACCGTCATGATCAGCACAAACCATTGCTGTTTTTCCAAACGAAATTTCTGACTGATAAAAAGATAGCCATAGACTAAGGTTGTCGCCACCACAAGCCCCAGTGTTCCGACCAAAATGTGGTTATTATCCACACCTCCTGTCAGTCCAAAGGTGGTGAGCAGGGGATGGCTGCTGTCCGTTTTGTCAGTATTCTTATATAAAATATAAAAGATGATGAGTGGAACAAAATCAAGTAAGGATTTCATGGGAGGCGTCAATGAAAAATGTATAGTTTAAATGAAAATACCAAAAAATAAAACCCTACTTGTGAAAATAGGGTCTTACTTTTGTGGTAAATTTAGCTTCTGAGTCCTTGCTCATCTGTCTTTACCATCATGTTGGGTTTGAGTGGCAAAAGTGGTGCGATTAAGGCAGCTTTTAGCACTTCATCGATGGTTTCCACCGCTTGAATGGTGAGACCATCTTTGACGTTATCAGGGATGTCCACCAAATCTCGCTCGTTAGATTTTGGGATGAGCACATGCTTGATGCCACCACGATGAGCAGCCAGCAGCTTCTCTTTTAATCCGCCAATGCGTAGTACTTTGCCACGCAAAGTGACCTCGCCTGTCATGGCGATGTCAGGACGTATCGCCACGCCTGTAAAGGCAGAGACAATGGCAGTCGTTAGGGCAATACCTGCCGATGGACCGTCTTTGGGGGTCGCTCCTTCGGGCATGTGGACATGGATGTCAGTGTCTTTGAATTTATCATAAGTGATGCCAAAGCGTTCACCTCCTGCACGCACCACGCTCATGGCAGCACGAATGGATTCTTTCATCACATCACCGAGTGAACCTGTGAAGACAAGCTCGCCTTTGCCCTGCATGGTGGCGGTTTCTATGGTCAGAAGCTCGCCACCGACCGATGTCCATGCCAGTCCTGTCACGCGTCCGATTTCTGGCTCTTTTTCTGCCAAGCCAAAATCAAAAGGTTTAACCCCCAGATAGTCAGCGATGTTGTCATCGGTGACGTGAACAGGGCTGATGGTCGTGCCTTTTTTGGGCTTAACACCATAGGTCTCTATTTGTGAGCGTACCGCCTTACGACTGATTTTATTAATCTCACGCTCCAAATGACGCACCCCTGCCTCACGGGTATAATGACGAATGATGCTAAGCACAGCGTCATCAGTGATGTCCAGCTCATCTTCACCAAGCCCGTTTTGTTCTAAGGCTTTGGGGGTCAGATAATTTTGGGCGATGCTCAGCTTCTCATCTTCGGTGTAGCCGGGCA
>JBHCFR010000099.1:0-3768 GCA_041801945.1 Moraxella sp.
AGGCGGTTAGGGTAAGTTTGATTAATTGGGATTTTTTCATCAGCCTTTGTCCAACACCAGTTTTAAAAATCGTCCTGTGTGTGATTTTTCGTCCATCGCCACTTGCTCTGGCGTACCCACAGCGACAATCTCACCTCCCCCAAAACCTCCTTCATACCCCAAATCCACGATGTGATCAGCGGTCTTAATGACGTCCAAATTATGCTCAATGACCACGACAGTGTTGCCCTTATCACGCAAGGCGTGCAAGATGTCTAAGAGTTTGGCGATGTCATGAAAATGCAGTCCTGTGGTTGGCTCATCTAGAATGTACAGGGTCTGACCTGTGTCTCTCTTTGCCAGCTCTTTGGCAAGTTTAACCCTCTGAGCCTCACCGCCTGAGAGTGTCGTGGCAGATTGCCCCAAGGTGATGTACCCCAATCCGACCTGCATGAGCGCCTCCAACTTGCGTGCGATGGCAGGAATGGGCTCAAAAAACGCCAAAGCATCCTCCA
Source organism: Moraxella sp. (assembly GCA_041801945.1). Taxonomy (GTDB): domain Bacteria; phylum Pseudomonadota; class Gammaproteobacteria; order Pseudomonadales; family Moraxellaceae; genus Moraxella. Next base: position 495 of record JBHCFR010000099.1, read on the forward strand.
CCGTCATGTCTAGGACATCCGAGATGGATTTGCCCTTATAATGCACTTCTAGGGTCTCGCGGTTGTAGCGTCTGCCATGACAAGCATCGCAAGGAACATACATGTCAGGCAAAAAGTGCATTTCCACTTTGATCATGCCGTCCCCTTGACATGCCTCACAGCGACCGCCTTTGACATTAAAACTAAAACGCCCTGCCTTGTAGCCTCTCGCCCGAGCCTCGCTTGTTTGGGTGAATAAATCCCGTATCAGCGTAAACACCCCTGTGTAGGTCGCAGGATTAGAGCGAGGTGTGCGACCGATGGGGCTTTGGTCTATGTCCACCATTTTATCTAGATGTTCTAGCCCTGTGATTTTATCATGGCTCTCTGGCACCAAGGTCGTGGCATGATTGAGGTGTGTGGCGGCCAGTGGCATGAGCGTGCGGTTGATGAGCGTGGATTTGCCAGAGCCTGATACGCCTGTGATACAAGTCATGACACCGATGGGTATGTGCAAATTGACATTTTTTAAGTTATTACCCTTTGCCCCTTCTAGTCGGATGTACAGTGGTTCGGTCGTCGTCTTTTTGCCTTTTTTGACCTCACCAACTTTGGCACTGTGGCGGACTTTGGGGATGTCAATGCGTTTTTCCCCCGACAGATATTGTCCTGTCAGTGACTGTTTGTTCTTGGCAATCTCATCTGCTGTTCCTGCGGCAACCACTCGCCCGCCATGCACGCCTGCCCCATGACCGATGTCAATGACGTGATCCGCCGTGCGAATGGCATCTTCATCATGCTCCACCACGATGACGGTATTGCCCAAATCCCTAAGGTGCGTGAGCGTGGATAAGAGACGGTCGTTGTCCCTTTGATGCAGTCCGATGGAGGGTTCATCTAGCACATACATGACGCCCATGAGTCCTGCTCCGATTTGGCTTGCCAAACGAATCCGCTGTGCCTCACCTCCTGACAGTGTCTCGGCTGAACGTGCCAGTGTCAAGTATTCTAGCCCCACTTTGGTCAAAAACCCAAGTCGCTCGCGTATTTCCTTAAAAATCTTATCCGCCACTTCTCCTTTGTGCCCGCCGATGTGCAGATTCTCATAATATTCCCACGCTTGCCCGATAGGCATGGCAATGATGTCACCCATGCCACGACCGTCCACCTTGACATGGCGAGCGATGTCATTGAGACGCACACCATGACAGACATTACACGTCGTGTCTGACAGATACTGAGCCAGCTCATCTCTGACCAGACTGCTGGTGGTGCTGTGATAGCGGCGTTCCAAATAAGGCAAAATCCCCTCAAAAGGCACGGTCTTGGTTGTCTTACGTCCTCTTTCATCGGTAAAGTTGAAGGTCAGCTTCTCTTTGCCAGAGCCATTTAGGATGATGTTCTGCTCTTTTTTGGGCAAATCCTGCCAAGGGCTGTCCATGTTGATGCCAAAATGCGTACAGACCGTGCTAAGCAGCCCAAAATAATAAGCATGACGTTTGTCCCAGCCATGTATCGCCCCTTGATTGATGGACTTGGTAGAATCGGTGACGATGCGTTCGGCAGAGAAGTATTGGCGTTTGCCCAGACCATCACAGCTTGGGCATGCCCCATAAGGGTTGTTAAAACTAAACAAGCGAGGTTCAAGCTCACTGACCGCCCGATCACAAGCAGGGCAAGAATGTTTGGCGGACAACACCGTCTCGCTCTCATCGTCCATATTATACAAAACAGCGATGTCAGCACCTAGTCTGAGCGTGGTCTCCAAGCTCTCGGCAACCCGATTACCCAAATCATCTCTGACCTTAAATCTATCCACGACCACCTCGATGGTGTGCTTATGTGTCTTGGCAAGGGTGGGCAGCTCATCCATGTCATAGATCACCCCATCAATGCGAACTTTGGTAAATCCTTGTGCTTGCAAACTCTCCAACAGAGCGACATGTTCGCCCTTGCGTTCACGCACCACCGGTGCCAAGAGCATAAGACGTGTGCCATCGCCTTTGGCAAGGATGTCATCCACCATCTCACTCACGGTCTGAGCCACCATCGGCAAGCCATGCTCTGGGCAGTGAGGCGTACCCACACGAGCGAACAGCAGACGCAGATAATCATAAACTTCTGTAATCGTCCCTACCGTGGAGCGTGGGTTGTGGTTGGTTGATTTTTGTTCAATGGCGATGGCAGGAGACAGTCCCTCGATGCTGTCCACCTCGGGTTTTTCCATCTGACTTAGAAACTGACGAGCATAGGCGGACAGACTCTCCACATACCGTCTTTGCCCCTCGGCGTAGAGCGTGTCAAAGGCAAGCGATGATTTGCCCGACCCTGACAATCCTGTGATGACCACCAGCTTATCTCTGGGGATATCTACATCAATGTCTTTTAGGTTGTGGGTTTTCGCCCCTTTAATGCTGATAAAATCGTGTGCCATGATACATCCACTATGGTTTCTTAATAACATCCCTCATAAATGGGGATAAAACTAAAATTTGAAACACTTCATAAAAACAAATATGTTAAAGCTTGTGCCGTCTTAGGTTGGCTACGTCTATGCCTCTGTATGCCCATGCTTTAAATTGAGACGACACCAAAAAGCCCCATCACTTTGACAAAACAAAACCACCCAAATTTTGACAATTTGAGTGGTTTGAGCTCGTTGGTTTGAGCGATATTTAAACTGATGACGTCAATTTTGGTTATAAATCAAGCATCATCAAATATGGCTCATGAACGGCGAATTAATACTTAACACGTTCCCAAGCCTCACGAGCAGCAAGTTTTGCTTCTTCCCATGCTAGGCGTGATTCGCCTTTGACTTCATTCCATGAGCGTTCTAGATCGCTTTCATAGTCTTCAAAACGTGCCTCAGCAGGATAGCGTGGACGGTTGGCATAACCGACAGCATAGGCAGGCAGATAATCGCGGTCATAGTCATACCCTGCCACATAAGTCGGTGAGGTGGCATATTGGGTACGCCAGTAAGCCTCTTCAATGGTGGGATCAAACGCCTCACCTGCGGCACTGCCTGCACCACCACCAACCACAGCACCGATTGCACCACCGATCAGGGCACCTAATGGGCCACCCAAAGCACCGATGGCTGCACCTGCTGCTGCACCGCCCAATCCCCCAACTGCGGTAGCAACAGGATGTGAACCAGGTTCACCAGTGATCGGATCGGCATTTAAATCAGCTTTTGCCTCGTCAGACATATTTTTTACAACATCACGGTCAATATTATCATAGTTACTCATGGTTAATTCCTTATTAAAAATGTTACGTTGGCAAAAAA
>JBHCFR010000100.1:0-3029 GCA_041801945.1 Moraxella sp.
CCCTACAAGCAGGCTTTAACTCGGGAGGCGTGGATGTCTATCTTTTAGGTCCTCTGCCCACCCCTGCCATCGCCCATCTGACAAGGAGTTTTCATGCTGACATGGGCGTGGTCATCTCAGCCAGTCACAACCCTTATGATGACAATGGTGTTAAGTTTTTCTCCGAGGAAGGTAAGAAAATATCGGACGACACTCAGACTGCCATCAACGCCAAATTAGACGAGTTCATCAGTGCTGACACTCTGTCTTATCTTGGTGGCTATCCTGAAAAACTTGGTAAAAGTTATCGCATTGATGATGCCGATGGACGCTACATTGAGTATTGTAAAGGCTCATTTCCCTATCAATACGATTTGCGTGGTCTGACCATCGTCGTCGATTGTGCCAACGGTGCAGGATACAGTGTCGCCCCTCGGGTACTAAAAGAACTCGGAGCGACCGTCATCGCTCATGCCAACACCCCAAATGGCACAAACATTAACGACAGCTGCGGCTCAACTCACCCCGAAACCCTACAAAAATTGGTGTTAGAGCATGGTGCAGATGTTGGTATCGCCCTAGATGGTGATGGCGACCGCATTGTCATGGTGGATGAAACAGGTCAAGTCTTAGACGGTGACAGCATTTTATACATTTTGGCACAAGGGGCAGATGAAAAGCCCAGTGGCGTGGTTGGCACCTTGATGTCAAACATGGCACTAGAAAACCTACTCAAAGCCCAAGACATCAGCTTTGTTCGTGCCAAAGTGGGCGATCGCTATGTCATGCAAGAGCTTGAGCGTCATGGTTATACCATCGGTGGAGAATCCTCAGGTCATATTTTATGCCTAAATAAATCTCGCACAGGCGATGCCATCGTGGCAGGCTTGCAGGTGTTGTCCATTTTGGTCAAAACAGGCGGCAAACTCTCCGAGCTGACCAAGGGCTATACACCCTACCCCCAAACACTCATCAATGTCCGCCTCACCCAGATGAGCGACCCTTATGAGCATGACGAACTAGCTTCCTCTTTTAAACGTGTCGAACAAGAACTTGGCAGTACAGGAAGGCTCCTCATCCGTAAGTCAGGCACCGAACCTGTCATTCGGGTGATGGTAGAAGCCGAAGATGGCGAACTTGCCCAAAGTATGGCAGCCAAATTGGCAAAGCAAATCAAAGACACACTAAACTAACGCATCCTATCTTAGAGCAAAAGACGACTGACAACAAAGTAAATCTTTTTATCACAAGCGTAGATTTTATTTTGTTGTCAAAAGTCCAAACTTGCTTACCTCAGTCCTTCTTAACATGAACACACACCATTCACCACATTAAGGTCAATACGATGTCCATAGATTTTAGTGCCAGCCGCTTATCTTACGAAAAAGATGAATTGATAGAGGCGAACATCGGCGACACGCCCTACCCTTTATTACAACAATGGATACATGACGCTCTTAGTGAGCAGATTGGCGAAGCTTATGCTTTTTCATTGGCGACCTGTGGCACGGACATGCGTCCCTCTGTGCGGACACTGCTCATGCGTGAGATTCTCTCTGTGGGGGACGATGACATACACATGGTTTTTTACAGCAATTATGACAGCCAGAAGGGCGTAGATTTGCATGAAAACCCTTTTGCTGAGGCTCTGTTTTTTTGGCACACCCAAGAACGCCAAGTGCGAGCATCAGGGCGTGTCATGAGGTTATCTGACGAAAAATCCAACACTTATTACCAATCACGCCCCAAAGACAGCCAACTGGCAGCATGGGTCAGTCGCCCCCAAAGCGGTGTGGTGGCAAGCCGTGATGTCATGGAGGGCGACTTTGCTAGATTGTCAGAGGAATTTACCGATACCATCGCCAAACCTGACTTTTGGGGTGGCTATGTGCTGATGGTTGATAAAATAGAGTTTTGGCAAGGCAGAGCAAATCGGATGCATGATCGCATTGTCTACACCAAAGATGGTGATACATGGCTTAGGAGTAGAATCTTGCCATGAAGATGTATGAGGCGACATCTTCTCATCAAAACAAGAAGTCAACCATAAAAAGAGCAATCCTCAAACGGATAATCGCTTTGTTGGTGATTGTTCTTATCATCGCTTATGGCTATTTATTGAAACTTGTAACCCATGAGTTTGATGACGTAGGCTTTATCGGTGATGAGCCCATCACCATCGCCCTCATCACCGATTTGCACGCTTGTTATTATGGCGATAATCAAGCGTGGCTCATTGACGCTCTGACACAAAAACAGCCTGATGTGATATTACTTGGCGGTGATATTTATGATGACAAAAATGCCGTTTGACCGCAGTGATGTACTGCTGCACCAATTATCCTCCATCGCTCCCACGTATTATGTGGATGGCAATCATGAAAACTGGCTACCCAAACCTGAGTATGACAAAGTCATGAATCGGATTCACGCTCATGGCGCCCATCTGATTCACGGCAAAAGTGTTCCCATACCCAGCAGTAATGTCGTCATTCACGGCGTATCTGACCCTGATGGTGGTCATTTTGACAGAGATTTGGCGGCGGTTACCGTCCGTCTAAATACCGATGATGTCAATGTCCTACTCACGCATCGCCCTGAGCGGATAGATGAATACCGAGCTACCCCTTTGATGTCATCCTGACAGGCCATGCTCATGGCGGTCAATGGTGAGTGCCGTTTTTAATCAATGGGGTATTCGCCCCTAATCAAGGCTTATTGCCATCTTATGCAGGAGGGCTGTATGAGTTTTATGACGATAATACCCATGTCAAATTCATCGTCAGCCGTGGCCTGGCACGAGAGAGCACCAAAGTGCCGCGGCTATTTAACCGCCCTGAACTCATCTTCATCACACTCTCCTCAAAATAACCTTTACAAAGTACAGCTGTTATGATTAAATTAAAATTTTTCATCAAGGAGTTTATTGTGCCATCATTAAAACACACCCCGCTTGCCATTACTTTGTCATTACTGATGCTGGCAGGGTGTCAGAGCATTACCCATGAATCTGCCAGCGAGCATCAAGTCCCCTCTCCCATCCTAGCAGA
>JBHCFR010000101.1:0-6022 GCA_041801945.1 Moraxella sp.
AAAGGATAGAGGTTAACCACCACTAGGTCGATCAGGCCGATTTCATGGTCGTTAGCTGCTTGCAAGTGACTGTCCAAATCTCGGCGAGCCAGCAAGCCCCCGTGGATTTTGGGATGGAGGGTTTTGACACGGCCATCCATCATCTCGCTAAACCCTGTATGAGCACTGACCTCTATGGCAGGGACGTTATTTTCTGCCAAGAGCTTAAAAGTGCCACCTGTGGATAAAATGCTAAAACCATGCTTGATGAGCCCTTGGGCGAGTTCAACAATGCCTGTTTTGTCAGAGACTGAGAGTAGAGCGAATTTTTTCATAGAAATACCTTATTAACATGTGGTGAGCAAAATGCTGCTAGATAGAAGGGTGTGAAGTGAGGATAAAGACACTAAGGGTTTATTTACAAGGGTTCATTTACATAAAAAGCTGATGAGCGACATGGGCAATCAGAAAATTCATCATAATCTGATTTGGGCTTGGCTGGGCTCAGATAAAAAGCTAATATTACAAAATTATTTCAAAAATGTAAAGCATGTTATCAATTTGATTTTTATTGAGGGGAGATAACACAGTCAGACATTCATGCATTAGGATAAGCAAAACCCGTCACATTGAAGACGGGTTTTTGAGATTATAGTAATCCATGAACTTTGAGTTTGGTGCGTAGCGTGCCACGATTTAAACCCAGCATTTGTGCAGCTTTGGATTGGTTATTACGGGTGTACTTCATGATATAATTGAGCAAAGGTCTTTCAAATTCATGCAAAAAATCCCCATACAGATTCGTCGGTAACTCGCCATCAAGAGTGAGTAGATAATTTTCCACCGCCAGTTGCACTTCATTGTACAGCGGAGTATGCTCTTGTCCACCAGTTTTATGAATCAGGGTCGTCATAACAGCTCCTATGTGACTTAAACTTATTATAAATGGAAGAGTTGTCCTGTATTGATTAGTTATTTTAAAACAAATAAATTCATTTATCAACCCATTTGGCGAAGTCAATGTTAATATATATCATTATATTGGAGTGTATTGGCAGTTTGGAGCATTAAGAATTTTTAAACAATACTGGTATGCCATGCTAAGCGAGGTTAAGAGGGACTAAGCGGGTAAGAACGGGGGTGGAGATGAGGGTAAGGACGCCTAAAAGAGTGTGGCAGATGACTTGCCAAGATAGAAGAGTGGTATCTTGGCAAGTTTTGATGAGAAGTTAGGGTGCCTCATAAAAAGGCGTTACCGTCACCGATTCTGCTGTGGTTGCCGAGCGTGTTGAGAGCATGATACGCTCATATTGATTGGCAAGTAAGGTGGTGCGTGACTCAGCAAGATAATCCTTGGTGTCTGCGACAAAATCTGCCACCACCACGCCGTTTTTGTCTTTTAGTCGCACGAGCAGGTAAGGGAAGAGCTGTTCGGTGTTGCTTTTGTTGTTGATGTAAATGATGATGTCTTTTTGATTATGCAAGGTGGCATTGATGTCAAAGCTGTTCAAGTCAGCTGAGGGGACAAGGCACTGAACGATAGCACACACATCACGAGCAAGATTGGCAGTCGTGGGATTTTTGGCGACCTTATCCATATTAAACAGCATGTATTGAAGACCTAACAGCCCCACCAGTAAAAGACAGCCGAGTAGCCAAAATAGCTGCGAGCCTAGCGATTTCTTGGTGGCAATCTGCTGAGCGGTTGGCTGATGAGAAGTTAAGCGTTTGATGCTAAGAGGTTTTTTGGCTTTTGGTGTGGCAGTAGGGATAATCTCTTTGAGATCCACCTCATCAATAATGGGGGCAGAGGCTTGATGAGTCTTGGTCTGCAAGGTCACAGCTTGACTGTCGTCTAGCAGATTATTAACCCATGCTCCACTGTCATTATCCGCCAGTTCATCTTTGGTGCTTTTGACGATGTAAGAAGCAGAGCTGATGTTCGTCTGCAAAAATTGTTCTAGCTCATCATCAGAGAACACAACCTCGGAGGTGCGATCGTCTTTTGCTCGGTCATCCATGCCATCATGAATCATGCCTTCACTAAGGGCGGGCTTGGTGCGTTTGACCTGCTGAGTAGGGGCAGATGGAGTGCCTTGATTTGAGGGTTTGGGACTGACAGCCTGCGAGACTGGCGGATTTACTGCACTGTTTTTTGGTGTGGTGCTTTGTGCTGCACGGTTTTGTAAAGAAGCATTTTGAGCGTTGGGGGCGGTGGCAAGCGTGGCAGGCTGCTGCCTTTGGGGCTGAACCTGCGGCTTAATGGGCGTACTTGCTTGCGTGGCAGGCTGCACCTGCGGCGAGGCTGTGCTTGCTACCTTGGGCTGTGCTGTGGAGACAGGAAGTAGATGAGCGTTGATAAAGAACAACTGCTGGCATTTGCCACATTTGGCACGAACCTTTGGGTCGCCAAGTTTGGCATCTGGTACAGGATATGTCGTTTGACAATTGGGGCATTGGGTTTGACGGCTCATGAGGTTCCAAAATCCAGTTGGTAAATATAAAAAATCAATAGCCTACCATCAGTCATGAGGACTATTTGTATTTATGTTACTAAAACGTGACATCATTGACAATTCTAATCCGTTAAGCTGTGTTTAATAGCGGATAAACGATACCAATGACGATCTTCTTGGTCTTCATAATGATAAGGTTCATCCACATCAAAATAAGGCTGATAAGCACGCATCACCTCATCCACTTGATTTTTAATGAGACCTGCAAGCACAATGCTGCCCTTATCTTTTAATAAAGTGGCAAAATAAGGGGCGAAATGAATGAGAGGTTTTGCCAAAATATTGGCGGTGATGGTGTCGGCGATGACGTGATGAGATTGCTGATACACCTTAAAATCCTCAGGTAAAAACGCAAGCAGCTTATCATCCACGCCGTTTAGTTTCGCGTTTTGACGAGTGGCAAGTATCGCCTGAGGATCGATGTCCACCGCCAAGACCTGTTTTGCCCCAAGCAGCAGTGCAGCCACGCCCAAAATCCCCGAACCACAGCCATAGTCAATCACCACTTTATCACTCAAATCCTGCGTGGATAGCCAATCAAGACACAGTCGCGTGGTGGCATGATAACCTGTACCAAAAGCCAGACCGGGGTCTAAGATGAGATTGATGGCAGAAGGATCAGGTGCTTCTAACCTCTCTGGCACAATCCATAGATTACCAGCGCAGGCGATGGGCTTATAATACGTCATCCATTCACGTGTCCAGTCTTTGTCGTCTAAGGCGGACAGCCAAAAACGACTGGCACCGATTTCGGCCGCGATTTGACTGGCAAGATGTTCAAAATTAACCTTAGCAAAAGTGTCATCTGAGTTGGTATCAAAGATGGCGGTCAATACCACCTCCCCCCAAAGTGGCTCTTCACCAGGCATGGGCTCAAATAAAGGCTCATCGCCTGCATCCTCCAAAAGAATGGAGACCGCCCCTGCTTCATCAAAAAGTGCCTCGCCAAATTCCACTTGGTGTTTGGTGATTTGTAAATGTACTTGTTGCCATGCCATGTTCGTGTCCTAATCAGAGCTAAAAATTGGGTTGGGGTTGATGTGAGGGATGACCTACTGCATGATGATGCTAAATGCGTTGCCTAAGTTTGGTGTCTAATTGTGATGTCTAAGTGTGTCTAAGTGTGTCTAAGTGCGTTGCCCAAGCTTGGTGTTCATGTTTGTCGTTTTGGGGTATTGTTAATCATTGGCAAGAGGAGCTAAGGCGTGTCGCCCCAATCCAGTGCCTGCTAAATTGATAGGCGACACGCCCAGAGCGTCCCCCACGACCGCTCGCCCATTTAAGAGCCTCTTGGCGTGTCGTCTCATCAAAATCCAAATTCGCCTGCTCTAAATAATGTGCCACGATATCAAGATAGGTGTCTTGATTCATCGGTGAGAAGGAAACCCACAGCCCAAAGCGATCAGAGAGCGAAACCGTCTCATCAATGGTCTCATAAGGATTGACCTCGTCGGTTTGACGATTATAAATACTGACATTGTCTTTCATGAGCTGCGGCAAGAGATGACGGCGATTGCTCGTGGCATAGATGAGCAGGCGGTCTTGTTCACTGTCTAATGCTCCGTCCAATAAACTCTTTAAGGTGCGATAATTCTCATCATGAGTGTTAAAAGCCAAATCATCGCAATAAATGACATAACGACAATCATTATCACTGTCTTTGATGGCTTGGCGAATCACATCAAGCATCTGCAAATCATCGCGTGCCACCTCAATGACCCTAAGCCCCTCATTATGATAGGCATGCAGTAGAGCACGTACAAGGCTGGATTTGCCCGCCCCACGTGTGCCTGTCATCAGCACATGATTGGCAGGTAGATTATTTAAAAACTGACGGGTGTTTTGGATGATTTTGCGCTTTTGTATGTCAATCCCATGCAAATCATCCAGACGTATGGCAAGATTGACATCAATGGGGTGTAGTGTGCCATGCTGACCACCCACCCAGCGATAAGCCAGAACGTTTTTGTCCAAATGAATGGGCCGACGGGTGCGTTCCGTTAGGTATTGGTTGGCTTTTTGGAGGAAATGCTTGCTTAGGGTGAGCAGTTCATCAGAGAGATTCGTGGTCATATTGCTAAGAGGTTGCTGATTTCATGGACGCATTAATCTAGCACAAAAATAAGAAAATTACCATCTAAAACTTAGGCTAAAATTTGGACTAAATTTGGGGCTTGCCTTACATAAAAAAGTCTCACAGCAGGGTGAGACACTCAAAAACACCAACCTCTATCAAGGCTATATCGTATTTAGTGCTTATCAAATTGATTTTGGCAAAGTTTGATGAATTCTGCACCAAATTTACGAATGTCACTGTCATCACGCACCGCAATCCAGCTTGTGAACCGCCCAAAATAACTCACAGGAATGGCAACCAAATCAGGATAATTCTTGGGTTCATAAGCCATCTCGGCGATGATACCCACCCCAAGCCCCGCCGAGACATAAGTGCTGATTACATCAGAATCCAACGCGGCGAGCACGATTTTAGGGTGCAAGCCTTCACGCTCAAAGGTCTTGTCAATGGCACTGCGTCCTGTAAAGCCGCCATGATACGTCACCAAGGGAAAGCTTGCCAAATTTGGTAAATCCACGCCATCCATCACGCCTGAGAACTCGGCAAGCTCATGATCCTTAGGTACAATCACCACATGAGACCAATCATAATAACGATGACAACGCAGTATCGCATTATTTAGCAGGCTTTCGGTGGCGATACCAATGTCTGCTTGTCCACGAATGACCATCTGAGCAATGGTTTCAGGATCGGCTTGTTGTAAGACAAGATTGACTTTGGGGAATTTTTCCAAAAAAGTCTTCACGATACTGGGCAGCACATAGCGTGCTTGGGTGTGTGTGGTGGCGATGGTGAGTGTGCCTTCTTGGGCGTTATTAAAATCAAGGCTCAGATTTTCAATGGTGCGAATCTCAGCAAAAATGGCTTCAATATGAGGCAGCAGGGATTTGCCAATGGGGGTCAGCCCTGTCAGACGCTTGCCTTGACGAGTAAAGACCTCTGTTTTTAGCTGATTTTCAAGGGCGCCGATTTGTTTGGATAGGCTGGACTGGCTGGTGTCTAGTAGCTCGGCGGCTTGACTTAGGATGTAGCCATTGACGACCGTATGCCAAACGGTTTCAAGCTGTTTTAGCTGAATTTGTAGATGTTTTTGATTAATCACCACATCAATTGCCATAAGACGCCCCTGCTTGTCAAGCTCATATCATTTCATATAAAAAACCATTATAAAAGCCGCCCCCAAAAAACAAAATACCCAAAAAGAAAAAACAAATGCCAACTAGGAATATCCAAGCGGCTCATGAAAAGCCGCTCATGAAAAAAGCACACATCAAAAGAGATGAGATGTTGATAAAAAGACGGAAGGGGTGGATTGGGCGACCAGCGATTTGCCAATGTTTGGTGAAAATTCACGTCAGAGGCGACAATAACGCTTTGTAAATTCAGCAAAATTAGTCTAAAATGGCGGATTATTTTTGATGTATGTAAAACAATGACCCAACCATCTGCT
>JBHCFR010000102.1:0-4484 GCA_041801945.1 Moraxella sp.
AGCATACATTTGTTCACTGGTCATATCGCCTGCGGGAATGTATTTTTGTGTACCGTCTGTTTGGGCGACAATGCCTGCTTTTAAAGAAATGACCGCCGCTCTATACCCTGCCACTTTGTGCGGCACGGTATTATGATGATACCAATTGGCAAAGTCTTGACTACTTTGTAAGTCTTGCTGCAGTTTTGCTTGTACGGCTAAGGGGTCAAAGGTTTGATACTCAGGCTCACTAAAATAGCTCTCGGCTTTGGCAAAATGCTCATCGCTAAGGGTTAGCTCGCCATCTTTGGAAAATTGCCACTCTTCATCCACCAGACGGGCAAATTCTTCTTTGCCAAGGCTTTCTACCAAGATTTTGATACGGGCTTTGTATTTATTATCTCGTCTGCCTTGTAGATTATACACCCGCAAAATGGCATCTAGGTAACTTAGCAAATGACGACGTGGCAAAAATTCATTGATGACTTTGCCAATAATCGGTGTACGCCCAAGCCCGCCACCGACGATGACTTCAAAGCCCAGCTGCCCATCACGTTCTATCAAATGCAAGCCAATGTCATGCACTTGTGTGGCGGCTCTATCGGTCTTGGTGCCGATGACAGCAATTTTAAATTTACGGGGCAAATAGGCAAATTCAGGATGAAAAGTACTCCACTGGCGGATAATCTCGCAATAGGGACGGGGGTCGGCGATTTCATCGGCGTTAATCCCTGCATAGGGGTCGGTGGTGGTGTTGCGAATGCAGTTGCCTGATGTCTGAATGGCGTGCATTTGATTGTCCGCCAATAGTTGCAAAATATCAGGCACTTCTTCTAACTTGACCCAGTTGAGCTGTACGTTGGTGCGGGTGGTAAAGTGGGCATAGCCACGGTCAAATTTATCGGTAATCTCACCCAAGGTACGCAGCTGATAGCTGGCAAGCAGCCCATAAGGAATGGCAATACGTAGCATGGGGGCATGACGCTGAACGTATAAGCCGTTTTGTAATCGTAGGGGCAAAAACTGCTCTTCGGGCAACTCGCCCTTTAAAAATCGCTCAGTCTGGCTTCTAAACTGGGCGACACGCTCATTGACCAATGTTTGGTCGGCATAAGAATAAACATACATGGCAAATCTCGGCTATTTTATCGCTGTGCGTCATGGTATACCTTTGGTGCAAAAATGATAAATTCAAAAATGGCATATAAATAGAAACATAAGGCATACCCTGAAAAACTTTACTTGCATCTTACTCACAAATGACTACAATAATATCAATTTTAACCATAGAGAAACTAAATCATGAGCATGATTAAGGTAAAACATGCAACTACTTTACTGCTTGCCCTAACCACCATCCTATCCACACAGGTTTATTCGGCTACCAAAGAAAAAGTGCACAAGAATGCAAAATTTATACAGATAGAATTAACCATCAAGCAGATATTGTTGATCGCAGATATGGAGATTTGTTATTGGATAGACATGGATTATATCCAACATACAATACTGTTAAGCACCCAAAAGGTTATGGTACTTATCAAGGTCATGTTCAAAAATATAATACAGAACAAAAAACACTTAATCAATACATTACCGAAGCTGTTCTTAATGGGTGTCAGAAACATATTTCTGCATACGCTAGAAAATGGGCATCAGAAAAGTCTCCAACAAAACCAGATCCCAACAAAGCTAAATCACTAGGCTATAAATAAGGATAATATATGAAAATTGAAAGACTAGACTATGATGAATACAGTAAAATCCATTACTACAATGATGGCATGAGTTATCGTATTTTAATTATAGATAAAAACAATAAAGTCATTCAAGATGAACTTACAGAATATGACGAACATGGCAAACGCATTGCCGATGTAGTCTTTGCTTCTGACCATACAACAATCATTGCCAAACGTGAGTACACAGATAACGGTTTTTGTGATTATCGCAAGATTGGCGATAATTTAATATTGGTAAGTAGTAATACTCATGAGTGGCTTATCCCTGACAAAAAGTTAAAATCCAGTTTTTATGATGCTAAGGGTAACTTGGTATTTTATGATATTTTTGAAAAAGATGACGATGAAAATATCGGCATGGTCATCATGGGTTCATTTGATAAAAATGATGTACAATTTTTTGGCAAAACCCCCGATGAAATCAAGGCATTGCAAAGTTATAGTGATTACTAAGTCATGCATCAAAGCAAAGCACCGTTCTTTGTAGCGGTGCTTTGCTTAATGTAAAAGGTTTTTGGTGTATGTCTTAGATTGTGATAAACTATAAAACAATCTTCGCACAAAAGCAACCACCCTGATAATAAAAAGCACACCCAGCTATCTCACGGAAAACCAAACCATGATTACGATGTATTATGATGACACTTGTATGCTGTGTCTCAGTAATGCCCACGCCATGCAGCAAAAAGCACCAGACAAAATTCTTATCACACCTGCACAGTCATCATTGGAATTTCTTGCCAAGTACAATATCAGCCAAATAGATGTCGCCACCTATGTTATAGTGGCTGATGAATATGGTCGTATGCATAAAGGCATGGATGCGGTACGATTGTTATACAAAACCGCCAATATCCCCTGCCATCAATTATTGTATCTGCCCGTCATCAAACAGTTAGGCGATTTTATTTATCCTATTATTGCCAAAAATCGCTACAAAACACCAAAATGGCTGATTAAACTACTATACGGTCAAGTCAATTATTGTGATGATGGTGTCTGCCATATCAGCCCAAAAGAGCGTCTAAAAAACAACTCTTAACAAAACCATAATCAAAACTCTTAATTTGTCATATTAAATTCTTGTAAAACTTTGATTTTCATGGATATTAAATTCCATCTAAATCATGTCATTTAGCATCATTTTAAAAATACAAACGACAGTTTTGTGGGGAAATTTATTAAAAAATACAAATCCGATGGTTTTGATTTTATCTATTAAATTTTCAATGTTTATTCATACTCACTTTTGGAATGATAATGTCTATTTTAAAATACAAACTGGCACGCTTTATCGTCTTTATGCTATGTTGGATAGGACTAAGCCAACTCATGACACGGTTTAATCAGCCTAAATTTCACACACCCACTGAATTTTTTGTGATTTGTGCAAGCAATTCCCTAGGCAATGATAAGCCCCTAGCCCTTTATACCATCACAGAATACCAAGCCAATCCCCAAGCCTTTCATCTGTGCCAAAATCCCACCGAGCAGGCAAGCGACAATGGCATTTTTCGCATGACACTCACCCAACGCCCCGACCAAAGTTATCTTTTGACCACTTATAACGACAGCTTGGGCGACCCTTTGGAGTATCATTATCGCATTGATGATGGCAAAGTTGTGCCTATTGGCTGGCGACATGGGGGCATGATAAGAGATATGATGAGTTATTTTTATGGACTTATCATCAGCATGGTAGGTTATTCTTTGATAAAACGATGGTGTTTAAAAAGAGCGACACAACCACACACAGTCCAATTAAACTAAATCCATCAAAAATATAGCACGCATTCAAATGACACGTTACAATAGTCATCTTAGTTGATTGATTAGTTGATTGATAAGGAGCAACCATGACCGCTCGCCTTTTACCCACGATATCAATTTTGACTTGCCTTGTGTCTGCGTGCAGTTATGGCACGATTGGCAATCATGGCGACAGTGCTAAATTGGCAAGCGACTATCTCAATCAATATTACCCAAGCGAATTTCGTCTACATAGTACCTATATGGGCGAGCTGTTTCAAAAAGACAGTGTTTTTGTTCATCACAAAGACCCCAATTTGGTGCTGATTTTTAAACAGAGTCAGGTAGAACGCTGCACCAAAACGCCAAACGACTGTCAAGATATTGTCCGTGCCATTTATGAACAAGGCAAGCACATTGCCGATGTCATCGGCGGGGTCAATACCGCCTTATCCGCCTGCCAAATCCCTGTACTTGGCGTGGTGGACACCCAAAAGCCAACGCTCCTTATAGAAACGCCCATCACCGATACGGCACTTGCTCGCCTGCACCAGTGCCTAACGCCCGTCTATCCACTCACACAGCAGACGTATGATAAAAACATTCACTTAGAGCTTATCGCCCCAAGTGCCACACCAAGCCCTGTGCAGACGGTAACGATTTTTGATGACCCCAAAGTAGCCAGACAAAAAGGGGCGATTTATAACGCCTATTTTGGGAAGCAGACTCACTCCACACTTGCTACGCTTAGGCTTGTCCCCTATGCGCCTTTTACTGAACATACCACAAAAGCGATGATTGAAGATGCGCGTCGCTACCTTGCCACAACTAAGCAAGGCTATCTGAGTGATACGCCAGCCCCTTATACCAATGGGCTAGACTTTAACCCCGCCAATCTGGACGAATACCATCTGTATATAGAAGCGTGTAGCCACAAGCCCCAAAGGGACGCAAAAAGCACGATGATACAGCCGTGTGGAGACAGCGTGGTCTCTATCAAATATAACGCCAGTA
>JBHCFR010000103.1:0-9196 GCA_041801945.1 Moraxella sp.
CAGTTGGTCTCAGGTGGCAGGCAAGCTTGTGGGTGATGGCGGCATCTTGATTGCGTCGGATATTTTACCGATGGACACCCTTGAAAACGTCACCTTTATCCAAGGCGATTTTAGAGAGCAAGAAGTCTTTGATAAAATCATGAGTGAAGTGGGTGGGCGACGTGTGGACGTGGTTTTGTCTGACATGGCACCGAACACGTCAGGCATGTCTGCGGTGGACATGCCACGCATGATGTATTTGTGTGAGCTGGCGGTGGATTTTGCATTAAAAGTGCTGCCTGTGGGCGGTGCGTTAATCATGAAGGTCTTTCAAGGCGAAGGCTCGCAGGAGCTGCGGGCTGACATGCAAAAAAAATTCAGCAAAATCAAAAGCATCAAACCAAAGGCAAGTCGCCCTCGTTCCAAAGAGATGTTTTGGATAGCCATCAAATAGATCTTGCACATGAAGATGGATCAAACATGATGAGCTTATCATGTCCATAATGTATCAAAAACAGGCAAAAACATGAAAGTGGGCTTGATTTTAATGAAGCCAAACCCTATAAAAATCATTATCTATTTGTGTGAACAGTTGCGTGATTGGCACGGCTCACACCATTTTTCACAATCGTTTAAAAAATAAACAGTTGTATCAAACGCCAAAAACAGGAAACACTTTGTGAACGATATGGCAAAAAATATTCTATTATGGCTCGTGATTATCACCGTGGTGGTCATGGTGTTTAGTAATCTTGACCGCGGTTCGGGCAAAGCCGATGAAATGAAGTATTCGGCATTTGTGACGGCGGTTGCCGAAGGTCAAATCCAAAAAATTGAGATTGACGGCGAGGAGATTACAGGCACAAAGGTCAATGGCTCAGAGTTTGAGACTGTCCGCCCCGCCCTAAATGATAATGAGCTCATGCCCTTATTGCGTAAACACAACGTAGAGGTAGAAGGGGCAGCACCTGAACGTCAAGGGATAGGAACACAGCTTCTCATCGCTGCTTTTCCGATTTTGCTCATCATCGGACTGTTTTGGCTGTTTATGCGTGGCATGGGTGGCGGTGCTGGAGGTGGTGTTGGCGGTCGCAACCCCATGAGTTTTGGTAAATCCAAAGCCAAAATGCTCTCGCAAGACCAAATCAAAGTGACTTTTGCAGATGTTGCAGGGTGTGAAGAATCTAAGCAAGAAGTGGTTGAGATTGTGGATTTCTTAAAAGACCCTGAAAAATTCACCAAACTTGGGGCGACCATTCCTCGTGGGGTGCTCATGGTGGGACCTCCCGGCACAGGTAAGACGCTTTTGGCAAAGGCGATTGCAGGCGAGGCTAAGGTGCCATTTTTTAGCATTTCAGGTTCTGATTTTGTTGAGATGTTTGTCGGTGTGGGGGGCGAGCCGTGTACGCGACATGTTTGAGCAAGCCAAAAAGAACGCACCCTGCATCATCTTTATTGATGAGATTGATGCTGTCGGTCGCCATCGTGGCAGCGGCATGGGAGGCGGTCATGATGAGCGTGAGCAGACCCTAAACCAGCTGTTGGTGGAGATGGATGGCTTTGAGGGTAATGATGGGGTCATCGTCATTGCTGCGACCAACCGTGTGGATGTCCTAGATAAAGCCTTACTGCGTCCAGGGCGTTTTGATCGTCAGGTGTCGGTCGGCTTGCCTGACATCAAAGGTCGTGAGCAAATTCTAAACGTGCATCTTAAAAAACTGCCCCAAACCATCGGTGTGGATGTCAATGCTTTGGCTCGTGGTACACCCGGATTTAGTGGGGCTCAGCTTGCCAACTTGGTGAATGAAGCGGCTCTGTTCGCTGCTCGCCGTAACAAGCACAGCGTGGACATGAATGACTTTGAAGATGCCAAAGATAAACTCTACATGGGTCCTGAGCGTAAATCCATGGTGCTGCGTGAAGAAGAACGCCGAGCGACTGCCTATCATGAGGCAGGTCATGCTCTGGTCGCACAGCTGCTGCCCAATACCGATCCTGTCCATAAAGTGACCATCATGCCACGTGGCTGGGCGTTAGGGGTGACCTGGCAGCTGCCCGAGCAAGATGCGGTGAGCAGTTATAGTGATAAAATGCTAAACGACATCTCCATCTTATTTGGTGGGCGAATCGCCGAAGAGATTTTTATTAATCGTAAATCCACAGGTGCCTCCAATGACTTTGAACGTGCCACCAAATTGGCTCGTGCGATGGTGACCAAATATGGCATGAGCGACAAGCTTGGTGTCATGGTCTATGAAGATGAGGAGCAAGGCGGATATTTTGGAGGGTCAAATCGCACCATCTCCGAGGCAACGCAGCAAAAAGTAGATGAGGAAGTTCGCCGTATCCTAGAAGAGCAATATGACGTGGCGTATAAGCTCATTGATGACAATCATGACAAGATGCACGCCATGGTGGATGCGTTGATGAAGTGGGAGACGATTGACCGTGAGCAATTCTTGCAAATCATGAATGGTGAAACTCCACGTGAGCCCAAGGAGTATCAGCATGAGGTGCCAACCGTGAATTTGGTGAAAGAAGAGATACCAACCAAAGAAGATGAGTTGCCACCACCACTACCAACTGCATAAAAACAAAAAACAGCATTTCATCAAATGCTGTTTTTTTAATCACGTATTTCACCGTGCTAACAGATGGATATTTTGACAGAAACATTATCCAAACATACGTTCACCAAAAACACTTGCAATTTTCATCAAAGTCTTATAGGATACACTTTTTTAACAGGCAAGCATGGCATCATGGCTAATTTTATCAAAACGCAATTTAACCGCACCAAAAAAATCATCGGCATGGGCAACACTTTGGTGGGGGGATTTACTACCGCCAGACGCATCGGGGCTTTTAAAGAGACGCCCAGAGACATCTTACCCAGATACATTCAGACCTTTTGCCGCAAGATGGTGAATTCTTTTGGTGTCAAAGTCGTGCAAGTAGAGAGCGTCCCACAAACGCATGGCTTGTGGGTGTCCAACCATGTCTCTTGGTTAGATATCCCTGTGGTGGGTTCGGTCGCTCCTGTGTTCTTCTTGTCAAAAGCGGAGATAGGCGAGTGGTTTATTTTTGGTAAACTTGCCAAAGCAGGAGGGACGCTATTCATCAAACGTGGCTCAGGCGATACGGACGGCGTCGCTGGGCAGATTGCTGACTTTTTGCGTGGTGGCTCATCTGTGGTGTTTTTCCCAGAGGCGACAACCACCGATGGCAAGCAAATCAAAAAGATTCATGGCAAGCTTCTGCAAGCGAGCATAGATACAGGACTGCCCATCTGTCCTGTGGTGATTGCTTATGTCAATGAAGATGGTACGCTGTCGGATGACTGTGCTTATTATGGCAAACGCACCATGGCAGACAGCCTAAGACGAGTGGCGGACAGTAAGGGCGTGACCGCTTATGTGCTGCCTCTTGACCCTATTTTGCCTAATGATAAAACCAGAAGCGAGCTGACAGAGATACTGCAAAAGACCATGGAAGAAGGATTGGCACGACTGCACAAAAGTGTGCTTAAAGCCTAGACCTATCAGCGAATTCCCCAATAATAAGGCGATACTAGACACTCTCATGTCAAGCTTGATACCACCACAATCATGAACAGCCACGAAAAATGATGCGTCTTAATCAAGCTTGGTCTTATTCACACTTGAAGAGTTGGGCTGCCCTAAACGTTATTTTAAGCTAACTGCGACTTGATCTTTTGGCGTCACCTTAAAAATCTGTACCTTAAAGAGCACGTCTTGACCCGCCAAAGGGTGGTTAAAATCCACCTTTACCTCATCATCAGTGACTTCATAAATCACCCCTGCCAATGTATTTTGCCCTTTATCAGCAAATTCCATCATCATGCCAACCACAGGGTTGGGTTCTGATAGGCTAAACTTGGCTCGGGGAAAGCTCTGAACATTCTCATCACGCCATTCACCAAAAGCCTGCTCTGGGGGCAGATGAGCGGTGCGAATGTCGCCTGCTTTTAGGTTAATGAGCACTTTCTCAAAGCCAGCCAATAAGCTCTCATCACCTATTTTTAAGGTGACAGGCTCTTTGCGTCCAAAGGTTGAGTCAATCACGACATGATTGGGCAGGCTGACCTCAAAATGCAGCTCAACGGTACTGCCATCGGTGATGCGAATCTCTTCGCTTGGTAGAATGTTCATGGATGTAACCTTCATTAGGGATTGCCCAGAGGGGCTAGGTGAGACAATGATGTGTGGGCATGACAAAGCTGATTGTTCTAAAACAAGAACTTGTCTGCGATGATAAAATAAGTCCCTATTTTTATCGCTATTTTATCATAAAATGCCTTGGAAGGTTTTTTAAAGTTTGTTGGGGTGCTACATGACACAATAAAAAAGTGGGATATACCCACTTTAAAGATGTTTGAGCGATGGATAAAAGTGTCTTGTGACGCTTTATTTTACCTCTGAGGATAATGTGATTGCCACGTTACCCTCTACGGCTTTGGAGTAGGGGCAGACGTGATGAGTTTTCTACACCAAACGCTGTAAGGTCTCTTGGCTGATGTCTGTATTGGTGGCGATGACATGGATGTTGCCTGTCAAAAAGAAGTTGTCATCGCCTTCTTTGTTAAGATTGATGGTGACTTGCACTTCACTGTCAAAAGAGGCGTTTTCTGCTTTTTTGACAAGTCCCAAAGCACCATCAAAACACGCCCCATAACCGATGGCGAACAGCTGCTCTGGGTTCACGCCCTCTTTGCCAGAGCCAGGAGAGGTCAGATTAAAAACTTGGGTAGAGTCAGAGAGTTTGCCTGTGCCGTTTCTGGCACCGACGACGCTGGAGGTGGTTGTGTAGATTTGTGCCATGAGAGTATCCTTATCAGAAGTAATTAAAATAAATGACGCAGATGGCTATGATGTCAAATAGATGCCAAACACGACAATGGTTAGCGTTTATCATACCGCAAAACGCCCTGTATTTTGTCACTTTTACTTGGAAAAATACAGGGCTTTTGTGAAAATGAGTGACACGATTGTATCTTTTTGGGGCGGCAGAGAAGGGGGAGTGCTCGTTATTCACCATAAATTTTGATGTTTTGGGCAAATGAGCAGCCTTTTTGCCTTGCAGCAACAACCATGGCATCATGCTCGCCATAGAGTCTGGCAAGCGTGTTGGTGCGAGTTTGTTTGGCACCACTGCCGACGCCTGTACCGACACTGATGGAGGGATAAATGCCACCACGACCAGCAGCAACCCCAATGCCGATACCTGTGGCGGAGAACCCAACGTTCTGTTTTTCGGTGGCTTCGGCGGTCTTGCTGATGCGAGCAACCTCGCTTTGGAGGGTGGCACAGTCATAGTTTTGGTAGTTGGTGGGGCTGACATATTGCGGGGCAATTTTGGTGGTGGCACAGCCTGTTAGGGCGATGATGAGGGTTAGGGGTAATAGCATTTTTTTCATAAGAGTACCTGCTTGCGTAAATGCGTAAAGATGGTTGAATGCGTGAAAATTAGCCTTTGTTTTGTCCGGCACAATTTGGGCTGTCGGGGGCAGATGACAAAGCCTGCCATTCATCAGGGGTGTAGGCGTGAATGGCTAGGGCATGTACTGTACCACCATAAGTCATAAGATGGGGCGATACCAGTCCATAAATCAGCTGATGACGATTAGCAAGACGTTTGCCACAAAACGCCTCGCTGACGATGACAAGTTTAAAGTGACTCTCTTTGCCATCAAAATAGCCTGCATGCATGTGGCTTTCGTTATCTAGGCTGATATGGCTAGGATGTAGCGTGGATAAAAGGTCAACTAGGGCGGTGTGAGTATTCATGGCGATGAGCTTGTATCATAAAACAGATAGGGGGTATAATACCATATTCTTGCCAAAAAGAGCATTATTTGGAGTAGTCATGAGCCATTATTCATCAAAAGAGCAATCTGCCGCCACCAAAGATGCAGACAACAGACCACCGCCACCCAAGCCGCCTGAGGATGAGGAGTGCTGTAATAATGGCTGTGAAGAGCTGTGCGTGTTTGAGATTTACAAAATAGAAAAGGCGGATT
Source organism: Moraxella sp. (assembly GCA_041801945.1). Taxonomy (GTDB): domain Bacteria; phylum Pseudomonadota; class Gammaproteobacteria; order Pseudomonadales; family Moraxellaceae; genus Moraxella. The sequence continues at coordinate 6,020 of JBHCFR010000103.1, forward strand.
ATGAAGCAAAATGGGGAGGGCTTGCAGCACCAAATAAGCCTTAGCAGGGTTAAAAGATTGGTCTGACCCATCATGATGGGCATGAAACGCCGCACCACAAAAAAAGCAGAGTCCTGTTGGATTCTGCTTTTTATTTGTGCTAGGGCTCTTGATAAACGAGGCGATGTTTGTCATCAAATTGTCATGAAGCATTCACTGATTTGTCACACAAACACGGCAAAATACACACAGTGACCGCAAGCTGTCTTATCTTTGTATTTAGACATTTGGGCGGATAATCTTATCCTTTTCTCTATCGGAGTTCGTATGTCAATTATTAAGCAATCCTTTACTCATAAATTATTGGTTCTAAGCATTGCTGGTGCTTTTGCTTTGGCAGGTTGTAGTCAAAACACCCCAAAAGAAGGCACGCCTGTTGGTGCTGATGGCAAACCTGTGGAAGCTGCCCCTGCTGCCCCCCAAGGTGAGGCTCCTGCCCAAGGTCAAGCAGCCACTGCCAGCACACGCGAATTTGCCAACCTTAAAATCACAGGCGCAGGTGCGTCTTTCCCTCAACCTGTCTATGCCAAATGGTCGGCTGACTTTAATGCTGCCACCGGTGGACAAGTGAACTACCAGTCTATCGGCTCATCAGGTGGCATCAAGCAAATTAAAGAGAAAACCGTGGATTTTGGTGCCTCAGATGCACCGCTGACCGTAGAAGAGCTAAACGCTGATGGGCTCATTCAGTTCCCAACCGTGATAGGTGGTGTCGTACCTGTTATCAATGTGGACGGCGTGGCAGCAGGTCAATTAAAACTAGATGGTGACACGCTTGCCAAGATTTATTTGGGTAAAATCACCAAATGGAATGACCCTGCCATCACCGCTTTAAATGAAGGCGTGACCCTGCCAGATGCGAACATCACAACGGTCTTCCGCTCAGATGGTTCGGGCACGACTTTTAACTTCACCGATTATCTCACCAAAGTCTCACCAGATTGGGCGAGTGCGGTCGGCACAGAAAAAGCCGTGAAATGGCCAACCTCAGCCACAGGCATGGGCGGTAAGGGCAATGATGGCGTGGCAAGCTATGTCAGACGCGTCAAAAACTCCATTGGTTATGTAGAGTATGCTTTTGCCAAACAAAATAACATGGCTCATGTGTCATTAAAGAATGCCAAAGGCGAGTTTGTGCAGCCCTCAGCAGAGAGTTTTGCGGCGGCAGGTGACATTGACTGGTCCCAAGAGGCAGGCTTTAACAAAGTCTTGACCAATTCAGAAACGGCAGGAGCATGGCCGATTGCAGCAGCGACCTTCATCATCGTTCATAAAAACCCTCAGAATCCTGAACAGGTTAAAGGCGTGCTAGAATTCTTCAATTGGGCTTATAATAACGGCGATGACAGTGCCAAAGCACTAGACTATGTGCCATTTAGTGATACAGCGGTCGGCTTGTTCAAAGCAAGCTGGGCAGAGGTCAAAGGTGCCGATGGTCAGCCACTTTTTAAGCAGTAATCGTCCACAGATAAGGGCAAAGGGATTGCCTTTATCTGTCTTTTAGCTTTTTGTGGCTTATTACTTAGAATATTTGCCTAGAATATTGATAAAACAACACATCAAATAACAAATCTAAATAAGTAGGCTTGTTTATGGGTCATAGAACCATCAAAAGTTATCGTCAAAGCCTAGATTGGCTTATGTGGTTATCCCATGGTTCATTTAAAATTTACAAGGGTCAATCATGACAACAGGCTCTCCGAACGTTAATTGCAGTGCCACGGCAAATGAGCATGTCATCAGCAGCCAATTGAACGAACAAAAAAAATTGGATGCGATTTTTGTTTTGGCAACCAAGCTTTTTGCGGTGCTCGTGTTATTGTCTTTGGGTGGTATTTTGGTGTCCTTGGTGATGGGGGCAATCCCCAGCATGAAGGCATTTGGCTTAGGGTTTTACACCAGCAGTAACTGGGACCCTGTCATGGGCGAATATGGAGCATTAGCACCGATTTATGGTACGCTGGTGACTTCCTTCATCGCCATCTTAATTGCGGTGCCTGTCAGTTTTGGCATTGCTGTCTTTTTGACAGAGCTGTGCCCAAAAATCCTAAAAAAACCCTTAGGCATCGCCATTGAACTCTTAGCGGGCGTGCCGTCCATCATCTATGGTATGTGGGGTCTGTTCGTGTTCGCCCCTTGGTTTGGCGATAAGGTACAGCCGTGGCTCATTGAGCATTTGGGCGGACTGCCCGTCATCGGCACGCTTTTTACGGGTTCACCGATGGGCATAGGACTGTTTACCGCAAGCCTTGTGCTTGCCATCATGATTATCCCCTTTATCGCTGCCACCATGCGAGATGTGTTCTCTGTCGTCCCTGATTTGCTCAAAGAATCTGCTTATGGCGTGGGGGCAACCACTTGGGAGGTCATGACCAAAATCGTGCTGCCTTATACCAAAGCAGGGGTGGTCGGTGGTGTCATCTTGGGGCTTGGTCGTGCCTTGGGTGAGACGATGGCGGTGACGTTCTTGATTGGTAATACCTTTAACATCACGCCAAGCATGTTCGCCTCGGGCGTATCCATCACCTCAGCACTTGCCAATGAATTTGCCGAGGCATCAAGTGAGCTTCATTTGTCATCGTTGCTGCACTTAGGTTTAATCTTGTTTGTCATCACCTTTGTTGTCCTGCCCATCTCAAAAATCATGCTCATGCAAATTGACAAAAAAGCAGGAAGATAAGAGCTCAGATACAGTTAGTAGGCTACTTAAAAGCAAAAATCACATTAAGAGCAGCAAAAGAAGGTTATCATGACTACCAGCATATTAAAAAATGCCGAGCCAAATCAGCAAAATAAAGAACCCACACCAAAGTTTCATGAACGCATGAACAAATCGCTCTACCAAAAACGCAAGTTCAAAAATGCTTTGGGTATTGGTTTTACCATGTCGGCGATGGTGTTTGGGCTGTTTTGGCTTGTGTGGATTTTAATCACGCTCTTTGGGCGTGGGGCGATAGGTTTTATGGAGCTGCCCATCTTTACTGCCAATACCCCACCTCCTGCCACTGTCGGCGGTCTCAAAAACGCCATCGTCGGCTCGGCGATGCTGGCCTTTTCGGGCCTGCTGATTGGGACGCCTGTGGGTCTGATGGCAGGGATTTATTTGGCAGAATTTGCTGATAATGATGGTAAGTTTGG
>JBHCFR010000104.1:0-2574 GCA_041801945.1 Moraxella sp.
AGCGGGCATGCCTGCTCGCTTTAACATCATCGGCAACACCGATCAGCAGTTTGATACCACGCTTGCAGGGGTGGAGCCTGCCCCTGAGACCATCAGCACGATCAGCAGTACAGACGCGGCTGTTTATTATATCGGCTATTTGGATGTGGATAACAGCGAACGCAAATTTAGAATTGACATGACCGCACAGGTGAATATCATCACCGATTCGGTCAAAAATGTACTGACCATTCCCGCATCTGCCTTAACGAGTGATAAGGGCAAATACAGCGTGCGTGTGGTGGGCAGTGACGGTATCGCCAAACCCGTGGAGGTGTCGGTGGGGCTCAATAACCGTGTCAATGCCGAGATTAAGTCAGGAGTGCAAGTGGGAGATAAAGTCGTGCTTGGCGAGGCGGATGCAGCACAGGACGGACAAAGACAGCAAAACCGCCGACCGATGATGTAAGGGGAGTTATCATGAAGACCCCACTCATTGAAGTTACGAATTTGGTGCGTGAATTTCCCGCTGGCGACAGCAACATTCGCATTTTGCACGGCATTGATTTGACCTTATATCAAGGTGAGATGGTCGCCATCATCGGTCAGTCAGGCTCTGGTAAAAGTACGCTCATGAACATCTTGGGCTGTCTGGATAAGGCGACCAGTGGCAGCTATACTATTTTTGGTAAATCGGTGGATGACATGGATGCCGAGGAGCTTGCCAAACTAAGACGTGAGCATTTTGGCTTTATTTTTCAGCGTTATCACCTTTTGGGGGACATTAACGCCTTAGATAACGTGACCGTCCCTGCTGTCTATGCAGGCATGGATACCGCCACACGTCGTGAGCGTGCGACCAGTCTACTCTCACAGCTTGGGCTAAGTGATAAGACCACAAATCGCCCAAACCAGCTCTCAGGCGGTCAGCAGCAACGCGTCTCCATCGCACGTGCACTCATGAATGGCGGTGACATCATCTTGGCTGATGAGCCAACAGGAGCATTGGACAGCGGCTCTAGCAAAGAAGTCATGAATATTTTGCACAAGCTCAAAGATTCGGGGCATACCATCATCATGGTGACGCACGACCCAAATCTTGCCCAGCAAGCCGAACGCGTGGTTGAGCTCAAAGATGGACGTATCATCGCTGATTATTATACAGACAATGCCAGACATCAAGAAGACCATGGTGGCAGCCGTGGTGTCGCCATCAGTAAGAACACGTTTGATTCAAAAAGCACGCTATTGTCATGGCTAGATAGAATCAAAGAAGCCTTTAAAATGTCCGTCTATGCCATGAGAGCACATAAGATGCGAACGCTCTTGACCATGCTTGGCATCATCATCGGTATCGCCTCTGTGGTGTCTATTGTCGGGCTAGGTCAAGGCTCACAAGCCAAAATCTTAGCGGACATCAATGCGTTAGGTACGAACACCATCACCGTCATGGATGGCTATCCTTTTGGTGATCCAAGACGACGTTTTGGGCGTGATAATCTCACCGTGGCAGATGCCCAAGCGGTGGCTGATCAGCCTTATGCCAAGTCGGTCAGCCCACAAGTGGATAAGTCCGTCAGCATTCGTTATCAGAACATAGATGTGACAGGCACGGTCAATGGCGTGGGCAGGGACTATCTGTCGGTGACAGGCGAAAAACTCGCCATGGGTCAGGGCTTTACCGAGGAGAGCATCAGTAGGGCGGTTCAAGATGTCATCATTGACCAAAATGCCTACAAAAGCTACTTTAATAGCCAAGGCAACCCCATCGGGCAGACCTTACTCATCGGCAATGTCCCCGCCCAAATCATCGGCGTATTAGATGAGAAGACCTCATCGTTTGCCCGCACCAGTAACGCCCCTAGTGTCTATATGCCCTACACCACCGTGATGTATCGTATGCTAGGCACGAACACCATTGACCGCTTTGTTGTGCTCATAGATGAGAACACCTCATCTGCCAGTGCCGAGAGTGCCATTTATGACCTTATCAAGTCACGACATGGCACCGATGACTTTAACATCATGAACACGGACAGCATCAAGGAGACCGTGCAGTCCACCACCACCACCATGACACTGCTCATCTCATCGATTGCCATTATTTCGCTCATCGTGGGCGGTATTGGTGTCATGAACATCATGCTGGTCTCTGTCACCGAACGCACCAGCGAGATAGGCGTGCGTATGGCGGTGGGTGCAAGGCAGTCGGACATCCTAGGGCAGTTTTTGATTGAGGCGGTGCTCGTGTGTATTTTGGGGGGTGTGCTTGGTATTTTGATGGCGTTTGGCATTGGTGGGCTCATCAACAAATTCGCTGGGGGCAATTTTGCCGTCATCTACTCGCCTTTGTCTATCGTGGTGGCGTTTTTGTGCTCTACGCTGATTGGTATTTTGTTCGGCTTTTTGCCCGCTCGCAATGCCTCAAAATTAAACCCTGTGGATGCGTTGGCACACAACTGATTCATCCCTGCGATAAGAAAAAAGTGATAAGCACCAAAAAAGCGGAAAAATTTTTCGCTTTTTTTTGTTTTTTTCTTGACAAATTTCACCGAGCCAATAGCATCAATGGGAAAATGGGAAAATGGGAAAATG
>JBHCFR010000105.1:0-10163 GCA_041801945.1 Moraxella sp.
AGCTCGCCCCCTGCTTCTTAGCCTCTTTAAATACAGCCACATCATCATAACAGCTACAACCGATATGCACCTTACTGCCCAGTATCTCACGAGCGACACGCACACTCATCGTGCTTGATAGATGCAGTCCTGTATTAAAGTGAGAGGCTAATTCTAGACTTTCGTTGATGACCGTGGGTATGCCATATTTGTCCGCCAGACTGATGAGAATCTCTGTCTCTTGATATAGGGTAATCAAGTCAAAAACTCGCACCGTCTGATGACGGCGGATTTGAAGCAGTGAGATCGCACCTGTATCAAAGGCACGTTCTAGCTTATCGCTTAGCGTGTGGATATTTTCATTATTGGTGAGTAGATAGAGCTTGGGGGCAGGCATGAGGCGTCCTTGTGGCGATGCTACATTATTATACCGACTATCTCATGCGATTGGAATAAAAAAAGACCCAATCAAGGGTCTTATTAACATCATCAGTGGCGGTAGGCAAGCTGCGTCAGAATGTCTTCGGCATCATCCCAGCGACTGTTTGAGGCACTTGCACCTAAGAGTACCACCACCGCAGGACGGTTGTTGATGTGTGTCTCCATGACATAACAGTAACCCGCCTCACGAATAAACCCTGTCTTAGAGACACCGATGGGATAGCTGCCTGACCGCACCAGACGACTGGTGTTATTCGCCTTATAAGTACGTGAGCCCGTGTTGTAGTTATTGATATAAAAATCATAGTTTGGGGCGGTTGAGAAGTTGCGAATCGTCTGATAGCGAGGATCAGCATTGACCGCACGCATCATCTTCACCAAATCATTGGCAGAAGAGCGGTTACGTGGATCAAGCCCTGACGCATCAGCGTAGCTTGTGTTATACATGCCTAGGCTTTGGGCTTTTTGATTCATCGCCCAGATGAAGTTATCATAGCCGCCTGGATAGGTACGAGCCAGTGCCTTAGCCGCAGGGTTTTCTGACTTCATGAGCATGAGCAAAATCAGCTCCGAGCGACTCATGCGATCGCCTGCCAAAAGATTGGTGCTTGCCTTCTTTGCGCCCACCAAGTCAGATGAAATGAGTACAATCTCCTCACGCATGTCAAGCCCTGCATCCATCAGTACCATGGCTGTCATGACCTTAGAGATAGAGGCAATGGAACGCACGGCATCGGCATTTTTTTGGTAAATGGGTTGCCCTGTTTGTAGGTCCACCACGATGGCGGCGGCAGATTTGGTGCTGATGGGGAGCTGATCGCCGTATTGGTAGTTGGCACCGTAGCTTGTCTGACCATAGGGCTGAATGGGAAAAGGTTGGGCGTTCGTTGTGCCAGCAGGGACGGTTACTTTGGTGACCTGAGTGTTCGTGAAGCCCGTGCTGTGAGTGTTGGCAGGGGCTTTTTGTGTATTGGTATAAGTGCGGGTTTGCTGAATGGTGGTCGTGGCAGGTGGCGTGGAGGGAATCTCTTGGACTTTGACCGCTTGCATGCTTTGCGCATCGCCCTTACCGATATAGATGGTCTTTTGTTGGCTGTTGTCCACCAAAAAAGCATGGGCAGATACTGTCATCATGGACAGTACCGATACGCTTAGCAAACTGGCGATACGCTTGGCATGACTGATTTGTTTTGTCTGGCTAAAACTGGCTTGTTTCATAAGTCCCACTCTCAATTTGTTTATAGCACTTTGATGATGACTCTTTACACAACCTTATGTCAAAGCTTGCATCAAAGTTTATTTCAAAGAAAATCAGAGGCATACTCATGCCGACACCCATCATCGGCACAACTCACCAAGACTGACATCAAGGGTTTTATTTAAAATATGGATTGCCACTTACAGGCAGCCATCTTCTTTATTTTAACACAACAACACTGCTTGACTGATGTCAAAAACCAAAGTTTTTAGGTAAATTTGTAAGCAAATTTATCGCTTTTCTACCCAAATCCACTTAACCCAAATCTACTTAGACTGCCATGTTAGATTGTCATGTTGTTTTGGGCGATGCATGTCTCAGCATTGGGTAAGTTTTAAACAGCTGTGTGTATGACGGGGTAATTTTTGTGCAAATACGGTCAATTTATTTAAAAATTTTTTAAATAAATTGATAGAATGCTGTTTAATTGTTAAAATTATCAAACAAACATGACCCTCATTTGGCTTAGAGGGCAGTTTGGGCAATAATTTTGTCACGCTGCAAGTTTTGTGCCACATTGGAAAATTTTTACAAAAATGATACACCAGATGTGTTTTAACAATAAAAACGATTGATTTTATTAATTCTTTATAGTTGAGGTGGGTAAGACATGACGATAAAAGTACTCATCGTGGACGACCATGAATTGGTTCGTATGGGCATTAGTCGTATGCTTGGCGACGATCCTAATATTGATGTTGTTGGAGAAGCAGGCTGCGGCGAGACGGCGGTGGCATTGGCACGCAAACTTCACCCCGACCTTGTTCTACTGGATGTCAATATGCCCAATATCGGTGGAGTCGAGGCAACGCGACGCATCAAACAGCTAGATTGCGGCATCAAGGTCATGGTGGTGTCCAGTCTTGTTGCCGAACCTTATCCATCCATGCTGTTAAAGGCAGGGGTAGATGGCTACATCACCAAGGGCACGCCCATTGATGAGATGATTGTCGCCATCAAAAAAGTCCATGCTGGTGGTAAATATTTTAGCCATGAGATTGCTGACGCACTTGCCCAAAGCGTCCTTGACAAAAAAAGCAATCCTTTTGACAGCCTGTCTGAGCGTGAAAAACAGGTTGCCATGATGGTCGCAAACTGCCAAAGTGCCAGCGAGATTGCCGAGAGCCTTTTTGTGAGTGTTAAGACGGTCAACACCTATCGCTATCGCATCTTTGAGAAATTGGGCGTGGACTCTGATGTGAAGCTGACCCATCTTGCCATGCGTCATGGATTGATTAACACCTAATACCGCCAAGAGACAGCTCATGAGTTCAACACCCATCAAACAAGCCCGAATCTTTGTCAAAAAAATGTGGTTTTTATCCGCCAATGTCCACAAAGAAACGCTCATCTCCCTCGTGAGAATGCGTCAGCTTGGGCTTATCTATGGTGTGTATCGCTTCATCATCAGTAGCTTTTTGCTCATGGGTCACATTGTCCTAGGCAAGTCAGTAATCAAATCCGAACCCGTGCCGCTTGAACATTTTGCTCTTGGCTTATATATGGTGGTGGCACTGGTGCTACTGCTCGTGTTTTTTGTCTTCTCTAAGAAGTCAGGTTTTCAGCTGTTTGTTGGTTTTATCTTAGATGTCATCTTTCTGACTGGTTTTGCCTTGTACAGTAAGATTAGCGACTTTCAAATCATTTTGCTGCATATGGTGGTGATTGCAGCAAGCTACATGCTGTTATCATTGTCAAGAGCCACCTTCATTACCTTATTTTCTATCCTTTCGGTTCTGTTCCAGCAGCTTTATTATTTTTTCTTTGATACTACCATTATTGAGAAAAGTTTGCTAAACCTAAGTGACAGTTTACTGCTGTCAGCTTCTTTGATGGCGGTTGGGTTTTTGAGCTGGTCCATCTCCCAACGTCTTGCCAAAACAGAGCAAGCGGTCATCAATCACGCCAATGAAGTAGAGAAACTGAACATCATCAACCAATCTGTCGTGAAAAACATGGTCAATGGCATCATGGTCTTAGACAGCGAGCGTAACATCATCATGATTAATGCTGCCGCACAACACTTGCTTAGCCTACCCTCCGATGAAGACGCTTGTGGCACACCTGCCAAAATCTTAGATCTCTCTCGCATCATCATTAAAGAGCATCCTGATTTGATTGCTTGGTATCGCAATGTGCCCTCTCATGAACAGGATGAGTTTATCTATGATTTGGAACCGACCAAGCACATCGTGCAACCTGACCAAAGCTATATCACTGATAGGCTGCGTATTAGTTCTAAGCCAATGCTAGAATATGGGCAGATTCTCATCATTGAGAATCTAAGTCGTGAACAAAGTCATGCTCAGCAGCTAAAACTTGCTAGCCTAGGTCAACTCTCGGCAAGCATCGCTCACGAAATCAGAAATCCTCTTGCTGCCATCAGCAGTGCCAGCCAGCTGCTCATGGAAGATACTGACGATGACGATGAGAATGCTGAATTTTATGAAATCATCTATCAGCAGACCAAACGGGTCAATACCATCATCTCTGATGTGCTAAGCCTGTCTCGTCAAGAAATCCCTGACCAATCCAAGATAGATGCACCGACTTGGTTGCGTCGGTTCGTCACCAATCACTACCCCACGGCTTCTGTTGCCATCACAGGGGATGTGGAGGGCAAACTTGCCTTTTATTTTGACACCGATCATCTTGAACAAGTCATGACCAATTTGATGAATAACGCCTTACGCCATACCGTACCGCAAGATAATGGCGATGAGGTGGAGATACGCCTAACCAAAACCGAAACGGGTGTATTTATTGATGTGCTAGATTATGGTGCGGGCGTTAAAGATGAAGACATCCCCAGTCTGTTTCATCCTTTTTTCACCACAAGCAAGACAGGCACGGGTCTTGGACTGTATCTATCGCAGTCATTTAGCGAGGCGAATCGTGCCAAGATTCTTTATTTGCGTGACAAAGGCAGGAGCTGCTTTCGTCTGATTGCCTCGTCTGTGTCCGCACATGGATGAGGCACAGCCATCCATGCCATCAACCTCAAGGCGTGACTCCATAAATTACCAAAGGTTTACTAGAATATTGGGTTTTGTTTAAAAATCCTTTATAATATAGCAATGCAACCACCACCGAGAGAGCTTATGCAAGATAAACCCCTTGCCCTAATCATCGATGACGAAGCCGACCTATGTCGTCTCATGCAAATCACCCTAAACAAGATGGGGGTCGCCACTCACATCGCTTATGATGTCACGAGTGCCAAAGCTTTTCTGGAGGATAACCATTACGACTTTTGTCTGACCGACCTTGCCCTACCCGATGGTTCAGGCATGGAGATTGTAGAGCTCATTGCCACGACTACGACCACGCCTGTGGCAGTCATTACCGCTCATGGTGATGTTAATATCGCCATTGAAGCGATGAAAATCGGTGCTTTTGATTTTGTAAACAAACCTTTGGATCTGCCACGCCTGCGTCAGCTTGTTCAGTCAGCACTAAAAGTCAATCACCCTGTCGCCAAAAACACTGAACACAGTACAGCACCTAGTGACAGCAGCCCCAAAAAAACACCACCGCCCAACCCACTGACAGGCGAGCTTTTGACACCGACTACCCCTGATGAGCCCAAAAAACACATCAAAAAATCCAAGATGACCGAACAAGTGAGTACGCCCATGGATGGCGATGCACTGTTTGATGGTCGGCTCATCGGCGAGTCTCGTCCCATGAAAAATCTGCGTGCCACCATCAAAAAATTGGCACGCTCTCAGGCACCTGTCTTTTTATGGGGTGGCTCTGGTACAGGTAAAGAAGTGGTCTCACGACTCATTCACGATCTTAGCAGTCGCCGTGATGGCAGCTTCGTTCCTGTCAACTGTGGGGCAATCCCCTCTGAGCTCATGGAAAGTGAATTTTTTGGGCACAAAAAGGGCAGCTTTACAGGGGCGACTTCGGATAAAATTGGGCTGTTTCAGCAGGCAGATGGTGGCACGCTGTTCTTAGATGAGGTGGCGGATTTGCCTCTTGCCATGCAAGTCAAGCTGCTTCGTGCCATCCAAGAAAAAACCGTCAGAGCTATTGGTGATACCAAAGAGGTTCCTGTGGACATCCGCATCATCTGTGCCACCCACAAAGATTTGGCGGATTTGGTGCAAAAAGGGGCGTTTCGTCAAGATTTGTTTTATCGCATCAATGTCATTGAGGTAAAACTCCCCTCCTTAAATGAACGTCGTGATGACATTCCAATGTTGACTCAGCACTTTTTGGGCTTGATTGCCAAGGACTGGGGACTTGACAACCTTTATTTGACTGATGATGCACTCACCGCTTTGGCTAACCATGATTTTAAAGGTAACGTACGAGAACTTCGCAACATCTTAGAGCGTGCCGTCACCCTAAGTGACAGCGATGAGATTGATGCTCATCATCTCATGCTTGACGATAACTCTCCCGATCTTGAATTTGTGGATGATGAATCCATCTTGCTTTTAGATGAGGAGGTTGGAACATCAAGCACTTCTGTCATCACCCAAGGCGATGAGCCCGCCTTACCGATTGGTGATGATACGCCTGTAAAAAACCCTCTTTATGAGGCTCATAATGACACGCAAACTGACAAATCCTCTCCCTATTACGATCGGCGTCCGACCTATGTCGCCAATGCTGTCATCAAAGAGGCTAAAAACATCAAACCTGCCAGTCAAGGCTTATCCATCAGTGCCACTGCAAACTATGGCACACCCTTGGCTGTCAATACGCCAAGGAGTGAACCAAACCGAGACAGCTCATCACCCCAAAAAGGAGACTCCCTTTCTCATGTCTCTGAGCCTACTTGGCATGGCAAAGATGCCCTACCCAGAGAGGGGTTGGAGCTTTATCTGCTTGAACAAGAACGCCAACTGATCTGCACGGCACTGCAACAAGCAGGGGGTAACAAAACCCAAGCCGCCAAACTCTTGGGCATGACGTTTCGTTCGCTGCGTTATCGTATGAAAAAATTAGACATTGATGGCGATGATTTGGATGACGAATAAACACCCTTTTGCTTTTATAGACTTTTTGATTCAAAACAAGGCTAGGCGACAACGACCGTAAGTCTACAAGCAGCACATAAGAGAGTTGGCAGTGCCGTATTGTCTTACAATCAAATGACCATATATGGCTGCACTAGCAGGATAAGTTAGCCTAACAAACACACCCCAAAGACTGACCAAAGATTGGCTTTGTGCTTTGGGGTGTGTTTTTTATTAAGCATCTTGTCAATTTCTTGTCAAAACCCTCCCACAGGGGCAAAATCCACGCCAACAGGCAGCTTGGCACTACTCATCAATATCAATGCCTGCGATAACCATGCATCGCCCATCACCATAGTATCCGATGTTGCAGCACTGGTCGGCTTATCGTCAAAAGCCACATCAGGCACCACGCCCACACCATCAATCCGCTTGCCATCAGCCGTCAGATAATGCGCGGTGGTCATCTTAACCGCCTGCCCATCGCCAATTGGGATGACCGACTGCACCGACCCTTTACCGTAGCTAGTCTCACCGACGATAAGTGCACGTTTCTGGGCTTGTAGGCTGCTTGTGAGCACTTCCGATGCTGATGCCGAATAACGGTTTTGTAGCACAATGACGGGCAAATCAATAAGCAGTGGCGAACCCTCGGTTTTAAGTTCTCGCTCCACACCTTGCCGCCCTGCCACCTGTACGATGGTTTGGTTACGCATGAATAACGACGCCACCGCCCCTGCCGACTCTAACACACCGCCAGGGTTGTTACGCACATCCAATATCACCCCAGAGATGGGTATACCCACTCGTCCTAGACTCTCCAAAATCTGCTGACGTGTGTTGTTTTGAAAGACGGGCAGCTTAATAACCGCCACATCGCCAACCACCCTCATCTCCACATGGCTTTTGACGACTTCATTACGCTGGACGCTAAGACGTCTTTTGTTCCGCCCTGCACTAGACACCACGATGTCCACTTGCGTGCCAGCGATGCCATTTAGAAGCTGCAAAACGTCATTTTCGCTTTGTGTCTCGTCAATCTTAGTCTCGCCCACTTGATGCAGATAATCCCCCTCTTTCACGCCTAGACGTTGGGCTGAGGAGCCATCATTGACCCTGCTGACCACCCAGTGATTCTCGTTGGGCTGCCATACCGCTGACAATCCGATATTTGCCACGTTGCCCAAGGTAAAGGATTGTAAATTGGCAAAAGCGGCTTCATCTAGGAATTCAGCATGACTATCTAGCCCTGTGAGCATGCCACGCATCGCATTCTTAAATAACATCTCATCGCTGACTTCTTCTACATAATCACGACGCACCAAATCCACCACCGAAACAAAGGTTTTGAGTGTATTTGGCGATACCGCACCTAATGGTATTCGCCCTTGGTGTAAGCCTTCTATCCCATGTAGCGTATTAGGTTTGCTGTCTAAAACATCTAGGGCTGGACTGACCGATGTTTGATTATCGTCACTGGGATGGTTTTGCGAGCTTTTGTCTAAATTTTGAGTATCTGACACCACCGTGTCTCTGCCACTGTCTGCTGGCACATCATCGCCTGACAGCTGTATCGTCTTAGTGATGGGCACCTCAATGACTGTTGGGGAGTTGGCGTAGATGGGCAGACACGCCATGGTCATCGCCAAGACCAATGTGGTTTTTGAAAAATGGCGATAAAAAGTAGAAAAGGTTGCCATAAAAATCTCAGTCGTCATGATAAGTCATCGTGCTGTCTTAAAAAAGGGGGAGGGAGAGGTTACCATCGCAACCCCCACAAGCCAAAGCTCATACCAGTAAGTTTTCACCTGTCATTTGGGCGGGTTTCTCCACACCCATCAAAGACAGCAGTGTCGGAGCCACATCGCATAAACGCCCCCCTGTACGCACACGACCCTCTTTATCTCCCACATAAATAAATGGCACAAGCTCAGTGGTGTGCTGAGTATGCACCTGACCGCTGTCATAGTCTTGCATTTGTTCGCAATTACCGTGGTCTGCGGTGATAAGTAGATGTCCCTTCATCTGTCTGACCGCCCCGACAATCTCACCGATACAGGTATCCACGGCTTCCACCGCCTTGATTGCTGCCTCAAACACACCGGTATGACCCACCATGTCACCATTGGCATAATTGATGATGATGGCATCAAATTCGCCTGAGAGTATCGCCTCTTTGAGTTTATCTGTCACTTCAAAAGCACTCATCTCAGGTTTCTCATCATAAGTCTTGACGTTAGGGCTATTCACCAAAATTCGCTTTTCGCCCTCATAGAGCTCTTCTCGTCCGCCACTAAAAAAGAAGGTAACATGGGCATACTTCTCAGTCTCAGCGATACGGAGTTGGGTTTTGCTGTGGTTTTGTAGATACTCGCCAAAGGTATTGGCAAGGCTAGTCGGCTCATAGGCAACGGTCGTCTTGGCATTAGCCTCTAACTCATCAGAGTATTTGGTCATCATGACAAAAGCACTGAGCGTTGGCACCACCTCACGTTCAAAGCCATCAAAGTCAGTATTGACAAAGGCTTGGCTGATTTCTCTGGCACGATCAGCACGGAAGTTAACAAAGATGATGCCATCATTATCTGCGATGATGCCATTATCATCGATGATGGTGGCTTGGACGAACTCATCTGTCTCATCAGCCTGATAAGCCATCTCAATCGCTTGGGTGGCATCGCTTGCTTCACGCACCGCTCTGGCTTGAGTCAAAAGATGATAGGCCTGTGCCACCCTGTCCCATCTTGTGTCTC
Organism: Moraxella sp.; assembly: GCA_041801945.1. GTDB lineage: Bacteria > Pseudomonadota > Gammaproteobacteria > Pseudomonadales > Moraxellaceae > Moraxella. The sequence continues at coordinate 9,405 of JBHCFR010000105.1, forward strand.
TGTCCATCGCAAAAAAACGTCCAATGCAACTTGCGATTTTGGCATCACAATCAAATTCTTGACTAAGTGCCACCAAATAATCCTGCACGTCTCTCACGTAGCCGTCCGCTGACTTAGGGGGCGTATCTCGCCCATCCAAAAATGCATGAATAAAAATCTGATTTGCCCCCTGCTCTGCTGCAAGCCTAGCGGTTGCCTTGATGTGGTCAATATGAGCGTGAACACCCCCATCAGAGAGCAGTCCCAAAATATGCACCGCACCTTCATTTTCTATCGTGTCTTTGACTGCCTGTACCAAGACTTCGTTTTTAAAAAACGCCCCAGACTCAATGTCATTCATGATGCGAGTAGAGTCTTGATACAAAATCCGCCCTGCCCCCAAATTCATGTGTCCCACTTCTGAATTGCCAAATTGACCCTCAGGCAAACCAACATCTCGTCCAGAACCTGAAATGAGTCCATGTGGACAAGTTGCCATCAGCGCATCTAAATTAGGAGTTTTTGCGGCATACACGGCGTTATCTTGTGGATCCTCTCGGTGTCCAATACCATCTAGAATCATCAAAACATGGGGGATTTTCTTCATGTCAAAACCTTTTCTTTCTCAGGATAAATTTGTCGCATTTTATCATAAAACGGCTTTATACGGCATGGCAAAGCGGCACAAATCTTGAAATTTTCACAAATTTATCGTACAATATCCTAACTGAAACATTCGCCAGTTGAGAATACACCTGAGCCGATAATCACACACCAAGG